>CAKTFL010000268.1 GCA_934555855.1 uncultured Sphingomonas sp.
ATCACCGCATCGAACACGCCCGCGCCGCGGATGAAGGCGTTGACTTGGCGCCGATCCGCCTCGGTCTGCGGACCCGGATGATAATAGGTGTTGCCGCCGAAGGGCATGATCGTGCCGCCGATCACGCGGATGCCGTGGGCGTGCGCCCGATCGACAAGCGTCCGGTACGCGGCCGTGATCGAGGAAACGACCGCGCGATGGGCGGCCGGCGTGGCCGGCGCATCGCGGGTAAGGACGCCGAGATCGTTGATGCCTTCCAGCACCACGACTTGTCTGACGCCGCTGCGCGACAGCACGTCGCGGTCGAAGCGGGCGACCAGGTTCGGGCCGGCTCCGTCGAGCAGCACGCGGTTGCCGCCGATGCCGGTATTCACCAACGCCAGGTGGCGGGTTGCTGCGTTGGCCTGCAGCCGCTCGGCCAGCCGATCGGTCCAGCGGCGATAAGTGTCCGGCTTCACGCCATAGCCGTCGGTGATCGAATCGCCGATCGCGACGATCGTCTCGGCGCCGGAGGCTGCATCCACCTCGATATCGGCTAGCTGATACCAGCGCTCGACCCGTTCCGCGTCGGGCAGGTCGGGATCGGCTGTATGCTCGCCGGCTAGGAGAAAGCTGGCCGAACGGGCGCCGGGATGGCCGGTCTGGCCCTGGGGCGGTTGTGGCAGATGAAGGCTGACCGCCAGCGTCTCGCCTGCCGCGACGGATAGCGTGAGCGGGTCCGAAGTCATCTCGCCGCCCGCAGGAATGACCACGTCACGGCGACCGTTGAACAGCAGCGGACGCGGATTGGTGATGCGAGCCGTGCCGGGCTGGGCCGAACGGGCGAGGGTGGAGGCATCCACTATCAGAGGACCGGTGCCGAACGCGTTCGACAGCCGCACCCGGGCCTGCCGTCCGCCGAGCGACAGCCGCACCTGCTGGCGCAGCGTCGCGTCGGCGAGCTTCCGGCCGGGAAGCTGGGTGTCGGCTTGAGGCGCAAGCTGCGCCGATCCCCAGGCCGACACCCAATGTGAAGAAGGGGAGGGCGACGGGGCGGGTGAGGGTGGCGGGGCGGCTCCGGTGGTCACCAGAGCCAGGGCGAGCAGGCCGCCGACCGTTCGCATCCCCATCATCCTCTCTCCCCAATCACTCTCCCCGTGACCGTGTCAGGCCGGCTGGCCGTCGACAAGCCGCGGCAGGCCCAGCGGGTTGCCGTGCTGGATGACGCGCGGCAGCAGCGCGTCGGGCAGGTCCTGGTAGCAGACCGGGCGCAGGAAGCGCTCGATGGCCGCCGTGCCGACCGAGGTCGAGCGCGGGTCGGAGGTGGCCGGGAAGGGGCCGCCGTGGACCATCGCGTCCGAAACCTCGACGCCGGTCGGCCAGCCATTGGCCAGGATCCGGCCGGCCTTGCGTTCCAGCAGCGGCATCAGCGGGCGGGCGAGCTCCTCGTCGCCATCAGCGATCTGGAGCGTCGCGGTCAGCTGGCCTTCCATGCCGGCCAGCACCTGGCGGACCTGATCGATGTCCTTTGCGCGGATCACGATGGAGGCGGCGCCGAACACCTCATGGCTCAGCTCCGGGTCGCCCAGGAACGCGTCTGCATCGGTGGTGAACAGCGCGGCGCGGCCGCGGTTGCAGCTGGTGCCTTCCGCACCACGCGCCAGTTCGGTCACGGCGTTGTTGCCCGCCAGCGCTTCGACGCCCTTATTATAGGCGGCGTGGATGCCGCTGGTCAGCATCACCTGTGGCTGCGCCTCCTTGAGTGCGGCGGACGCCACCTCGACGAAGCGGTCGAGGTCGGGGCCGGCGAGCGCGACGACGACGCCCGGATTGGTGCAGAACTGCCCCGCGCCCATGGTCAGCGAGCCGACATAGCCCTTAGCCAGCGCCTCGCCTCGCTCTGCCAGCGCCTTGGGGAACAGGATCACCGGGTTGATGCTCGACATTTCGGCATAAACGGGGATCGGCTCCGGCCGGCTCTGGGCCAGCTTGACGAGGGCGAGGCCGCCGCCGCGCGAGCCGGTGAAGCCCACCGCCTTGATGCGCGGATCGGTAACCAGCGCCGCGCCCAACTCATTGGCCGGACCCTGGACCAGGGAAAACACGCCTTCAGGCAAGCCGCATTCGGCGATCGCGTCGCGGATCGCGCCGGCAACCATGACCGACGTGCCGGGGTGGGCGGGGTGGCCCTTGCACACTACCGGGCAACCGGCGGCGAGCGCCGCGGCGGTGTCGCCACCGGCGACGGAAAAGGCGAGCGGGAAGTTGGACGCGCCGAACACCGCGACCGGGCCGACACCGACGCGGCGCTGGCGCAGGTCGGACCGAGGCATGGGCTGGCGCTCCGGCTGGGCGTGGTCGACGACGGCGGCGGCGAAGCGACCGGCGCGGACATGCTTGGCGAACAGGCGCAGCTGGCTGACCGTGCGGCCGCGTTCGCCGGTCAGGCGGGCCTGGGGCAGACCGCTTTCCTGCATCGCGCGCTGGACCAGCTCGTCGCCAAGTGCCTCGATCTTCGCCGCGATCGTCTCGAGGAAGGTGGCGCGCTGCTCGGGATCGGTATCGCGATAGGCGTCAAACGCGGCATCGGCCAGCTCGCAGGCGCGGGTGACATGCTCGACGTCCGACACGGAAAAGTCCGGCTCGATCAGCGCGTCGGTGGAAGGATCGTAGGCTTGGAACGTCTGGGGCGTGGTGACCGACTCGCGGCCGATCAGGAAGCTGCCGTCCATGGGAAAACTCCGGTTGGCTGGGGATAGGACCCTAATGGACGCTGGGAAGGCCGCCATCAACCCGTTGACCTGCGACGAATGTGCGATTGCGCGGTCCGCCGGGATCGCTAGCTTGCCCCCGAGACGAGTAGAGGAGGGGCGATGTTCACGCGACGCAGCATTCTGGTAGCCGGGTCCGTGATGGCGACCTGCCCCGTGCTGGCGGCCGAGCCGCAACCGGCGGTAGACCGGCTGTCGCCGGCGCTCGATCGGATCATCGCGCCGGGTACGCGGATCGAGACGATCGCGACGGGCATCCGCTGGGCGGAGGGGCCGGTCTGGGTGCCGGGCACCGGCCTGATCTTTTCCGATCCGCCCGCCAACATCCTGCGGCGCTGGACACGTGCGGGAGGGACAGCGCTGTTCCTCCGGCCCTCGGGCGCGGCGACGTTCGATGTCGGGCTGGTGCGGGAGCCGGGGGCGAACGGGCTGGCGCTGGCGCGTGACGGCGCCCTGCTGATCGCGAACAGCGGCGGGCGCAGCCTCGACCGGCTGGACCTTAGGACGCGCCGCCGCTCAGTGCTGGCCGACAGGTTCGAGGGCAAGCGGTTCAACAGCCCCAACGACATGCATGTGGCGCGCAGCGGCGCGATCTATTTCACCGACCCGCCTTATGGCCTGGCGAATGGCGATGCGTCGCCGCTCAAGGAACTGACGATCAACGGCGTCTATCGCTGGACGCCGGACGGCAAGGTGGCATTGGTCGACGGAGCGCTGACCCGGCCCAACGGCGTGGCGCTTTCCCCGGACGAACGGCGGCTGTTCGTCTCGATCTCCGATGAGGCCGCGCCCCGGATCCTGGTGTATGATCTGGGTGCGAACGGGATGCCGACCGGCTCTCGCGTGTGGCTGGATGCCAGATCGCTGCGGGGCGGCAAGGGCGCGGGCCTGCCGGACGGGATGAAGGTGGCGCGCGACGGCACGATGTTCTGTTCGTCGCCCGGCGGCATGTGGGTGCTGACGCCCGAGGCGGAGCCGTTGGGCCTGATCCACACCGGCGCGCCGATTGCCAATGCCGCCATCGGCGAGGAGGGGCGGACGCTGTTCCTTACCGCTAACGATCGAGTGCTTCGGGTGCCGCTCGCGCCCGGCTTTCGGACTTAGCGAGCATCGCGGCGCAGGTACTTTCGGCCCCCATATCCCATGTTATATTTGTACATTCCCCATCGTGACAGCATTCCCCCGCATTCTGTGGGGGAGTGTGACCATGCCCTATCGCGCAGGAAATACGGACAACATCGTCACTTCCGCGTCGGCGGCGCTGAACCGCGATGGGT
>CAKTFL010000269.1 GCA_934555855.1 uncultured Sphingomonas sp.
ACGTACATGCAGGGCCACCCGATGTACGAGCATCACCTGCGTACCTACGGCCATCCGTCCGTGTTCGGGATGAAGGACATCCAGAACCTCTGGCGCGCCGAGCGCTGGGACGCGGAGGCGCTGATCGCGCGGTACAAGCGGGTGGGCGCCAGATACTTCGTCGCGCTCGCCTGTCACCACGACAATCTCGATTGCTATGACAGCCGCTTTCACGCCTGGAATTCCCTGCGCGTCGGGCCCAAGCGCGACGTGGTCGGGATTTGGGAACGTGCGGCGCGCCGCGCGGGGCTGCGGTTCGGGGTGTCGAACCATGCCGCCCATGCCTGGCACTGGTATCAGCCCGCTTACGCCTACGACCCGGTCGGACCAGAGGCGGGCCAGCGCTACGACGCCTATCGCCTGACCCGTGCGGACGGGCGCGGGCGATGGTGGAACGGGCTCGACCCGCAGCAGCTGTACACCGGCCGGCATATGGTCGCGCCGGACGGCATGGGCTCGGTGGAGGCGATGAACCGCTGGCACGACGCGCATGACGGCCAGTGGGTCGAAACGCCGCCACCCGGCGACACCGCCTATGTCACCAACTGGCTGCTCCGCCAGACCGACCTGATCGCCCGGTACAAACCCGACCTGTGTTACATGGACGACACCGCCCTGCCCTTCGGCCCCGTCGGGCTGGAAGCGGCGGCGGATTACTACAACCGATCGCTCCAATGGCACGGCAAGGTCGACGTGGTGCTGACCGGCAAGAAGCTGGAGCCGCACCAGCTGGGCGGCATCGTCGAGGATGTGGAGCGCGGGTTCAGCGACCGCCTGCGCGCCGAACCGTGGCAGACCGACACCTGCATCGGCGACTGGTTCTACAATGTCGCGCGCCTGAAGGACCGGAGCTACAAGACCGCCGAGGACGTGATCCAGCGCTTGGCGGACGTGGTGTCGAAGAACGGCAACCTGCTGCTGTCCATTCCCATGCCCGGCCATGGCGCGATCGATACGGAGGAGGAGGCTATCCTCGACGGCATGGAACGATGGATCGCCGTCAATGGCGAGGCGATCTTCGGGTCCCGGCCATGGCGCATCTATGGCGAGGGGCCGACGCGGCTGGCGGCGGGAACGCAGAACGAGGGGCAGGCGGCCCCCTTCACCGCCCACGACGTCCGCTTCACGACACGGGCCGGCGGCCTTTACGCGCTGTTCCTGAAACCGCCCGCGGCCGGGGCGACCATCGCCTCGCTGGCGGCCGGGCGGGATGCCGGCCGTGTCGAGCAAGTGTCGCTGCTCGGGGGAGGTCCGGTGCCGCACCGGCAGGACGCGAGTGGCTTGCACCTCGATCTCGCCGGACGCGCGCCCGGCGGATTTGTGCCCGTGGTGCGGATCGATGGGCCGGGGATCGGCTGACCCCGCCGCATCGGGGCGCTTGCCCCACCCCCGATTTGCGTCACAATGAGCGGATGACTGATCACCCTTCCGGCTCGCCCCTGCTTTCCCGTCGTACCCTGGTCGGGGGCGGCGCTGCTCTCGCAGGGCTGGCTGCTGCTCCTGCCCTGGCACAGATCCAGCCAGGCGACGAAGTGGTCCCGCTCTGGCCCGGCGCGGTGCCGAGCGATCGCCAGACGCGGATTACCCGCCAGGTCAAGGATCAGTCCCGCAATCCCGCCCGCCCCGACCGCTGGGTGACCGGCATCGACCGCCCGGTGCTATTGGTGCGCCGCCCCGCACGGCCGAACGGCGCGGTGGTCCTTGCGGTGCCGGGCGGTGGTTACGGCTTCCTGGCCTATGACAATGAAGGCGCCGAACAGGCCGCCTGGCTGACCGCACAGGGCTTCACGACCTTTATCCTGCTCTATCGCCTGCCCGGCGAAGGCTGGGATCGGCGCGAGTTGGTGCCCTTGCAGGACGCGCAAAGGGCCTTGCGAGTGATCCGGGCCAATGCCCGGACGTTCGGGATCAACCCGGCACGAGTGGCGGCGCTCGGCTTTTCCGCGGGCGGGCATCTGGCCGGGTCGCTGGCGACGCGCCATGACGAAGCCGTCTATGCGCCGGTGGATGCGGCCGACCGGCTGTCGGCACGGCCGGATCTGGTCGGGCTGGTCTATCCCGTCGTGTCGATGGAGGCGCCGTTCACCCATGGCGGCTCACGCGACGCGCTGCTCGGCCTCAATGCCACCCCGGCGCTGCGCCATGCCGCCTCGGTCGAGACAAGGGTGACCGCAGCAACGCCGCCCACTTTCCTCGCCCATGCCGGCGACGACGATCTGGTGCCGGTCGACAACAGCCTGGCGCTCTATGCCGCCCTTCATGCCGCCAGTCGCCCGGCGGAGCTGCACGTGTTCGACAAGGGTGGCCACGGCTTCGGCGCACGCCTGCCGGAAACCGCCGACGCGGGTCACTGGCCGGCGATGTTCCGCCGCTTCGGGGTCAGCCAGGGCGTGTTTCCCGGATGACCCATATCGACCGGGTTCGGCGGCGCCTCGCGTTTTTACCCTTGAGCATCACGCCCCCCACCTTCACAAGCGGCGCACGACAGGGAGGGGCACCAGCATGAATAATATCCTGAAACGCGCCGCATGGCTCGTTGGCGCGAGCCTGACCGCCTTTGCCGGACCGACGCTCGCCGCCCCGCTGGCCACCGTCGACCGTCACGGCAGCCAGGTCGCCGTCGAGCCCTACGCGCCCAACATCGTGCGCGTGACGATCGCGCTGGACCGCGATCAGGCCGATGCCAAGCCGGGCTATGGCATCAGCGGTGCGGCGGAACGGGCCGGCTGGACGCATTCCGCCGGCGCGGCGGGCGACACCTTCTCCTCCTCCGCCATGACGCTGACCGTCAACGCGCAGCCCTGGCCCAAGGCGCCGACGCAGATGCAGCGCTATTTCGCGCCCTCGCTGCCGCCGGTGTCGCTGTCGATCCGCACGGCCGACGGCCGGACCATCGGCATGAACGGCTGGTCGATGGCCCCGCACGAGGTGTCGGGCGAGAAGACGTTCCTGGTCGGCGCGAGCTTCGCGGCCGATGAGGACGAGCATTTCTACGGCCTCGGCCAGAACCAGGAGGGGGCGCTCGACCTGAAGGGGCGCACGATCGATTGCAGCCACTGGTACGACGCCCCCGCCGGCGAGCAGGTCTGCGTTCCCGTGCTGGTGTCCAGCAAGAATTATGCGATCGTGTGGGACAACCCCTCCGCGACCAGCGTCTCGCCGGGGCTGCATGGCCAGACCCAGTTCCAGTCCAAGGTGGGCGAGCGGGTCAGCTTCTTTGTCATCACCGGGCGTTCGGCCGACGACCTGTACGCCGGCTATGCGAAGCTGACCGGCCGGACGCCACTGCCGCCCAAGGCGGCGTTCGGGCTGATCCAGTCCAAGGCTCGCTACGAAAGCCAGCAAGAACTGATGTCGATCGCCGACGGCTATCGCAGCCGCGGCTATCCGCTCGACATGATGGTGCTCGACTGGTTCTACTGGACCCGCATGGGGCAGCTCGACATCGATCGGACCTATTTTCCCGATCCCAAGGGCATGAACCAGCAGCTTCACGATCGCGGCCTGCATTCGATCATCTCGGTCTGGCCCCGGTTCGAGCGGGAAAGCCGCTATTACAACGAACTCGCGGCCAAGGGCTGGTTCCTGAAGGATAAGGACGGCAACCCGGTCGACGGCCTGCCCGTACGCTCGGACCGGGCAGGCGCGCTGATCGACACCACCAACCCGCAAGCGCGCGACTGGTTCTGGACCAAGCTGCGCGACAACATCGTCAGCCAGGGCTTCGATTACATGTGGCTGGACGAGACCGAGCCGGACCTGGTGCCGGACGGCAATTTCTATTCGATCGGTTCGGGCGATCGTTACCACAACGTCTTCCCGCTGCTGCACACCGACAGCGTGGCACAGGGCTCCGCGCATGACCGGCCCGATTTCCGCAACATGATCCTGTGCCGCGCCGCCTATCTGGGCACGCAGGCGAACGGGTGCCTGTTCTGGTCGTCGGACGTGCATTCGACCTGGGAGACGCTGCAGCGGCAGGT
>CAKTFL010000270.1 GCA_934555855.1 uncultured Sphingomonas sp.
ACTATTTCGAGGTGGCGGAGGCGTGTTCGGGCGCGAAGTTCGTGCTGGCCATGGCCGCGTTCGGGGTGCTCGTCGCCAATGTCTGCTTCACGTCCTGGCGGCGGCGCGGCGTGTTTCTGTTGGCCTGCCTGGTCGTGCCGGTGCTCGCCAATGGCGTGCGTGCCTTCGCGACGATCTGGGTCGCCGACCTGACCAGCGTGGAGACGGCGGCGGGGTTCGACCATATCGTCTATGGCTGGATCTTCTTCGCGCTGGTGATGGCGGCGATCCTGGCGGTCGCATGGCGTTGGTTCGACCGGGCCGCCGACGAGCCTGCCTTCGATCCTGAGGTGATCGTCGGACCGGTGAAGGCGGCCATGCCGCTGGACGTCGCAACGCTGCTGGTCATCGCTCTCGCCGCGGCTTTCCCGCTCTGGTCGGCCCGGATCGCTACGGCAGCGGCGCCTGCGCCGGTCCTGGCCATGCCGGCCGTTCCGGGCTGGCATCTCGTGCCGCCCAGCCGAACGCCGTCATGGCGGCCCTGGTATCCGGGCGCGAGCAGGGTCGGCATGGCCCGCTACACCGACAGGGCGGGCCGAACCGTCGACCTCGCCCTCGCCGTGTTCGCCCGTCAGGGCGAGGGGGGCGAGCTGGTCGGCTATGGGATCGGTGTGTTGCGTGAGAACGATCGCTGGCTGCGGGTCAGTGACGGAGCGCCGATCGCGAGGGGCGCCGTGCTGCGGATCCGTGCGCCCGGTCCAGCGGAGCGGGTGGTCGGGACCTGGTATCGGATCGGCGGCGTGGTCACGGCCGATCCCGCTCGGGTTAAATTAGAGACGTTGCGCGCCAGGCTTTCCGGCGGCTCGCAACAGGCGGTCGCTCTCCACCTGTCCGCCGAGCAGGCAGAGTCGATCGAGGCGTTCCTTGCTGCTGCTGGCCCGCCTGAACGGCTGATCGAGCGCGCGGTCCGGCCCAGAGTCGATCCCCGCTCAGTGCAGCTTGGCGATCGACAGCCCGTCCTGCTTGGCGCGATCCTTGGTCGATTCCTCCGACCGCTTCAGCGCCTTGGCAATGGCGCGAAGCGCCATGCCCTTCTTGGCGAGCGTGTGCAGCTTCTGGATCTCATCGGTCGTCCAGGGCTGGCGATGCCGCTCGAATTCCTTGTCCTTGGCCATCAGCCAATTTCCACGATGGTGATCATAGCCCCGCCGAAGTCGACCTCCTCGCCCTCATAGCCGCCGATCAGCGCGCGGGCGAGCGGAGCCTGGAAGCCTATCAGACCCCTGGCGGGATCGGCTTCGTCGCCGCCGACGATCTCGACGGTCCTGGGCTGGTCATTCTGCCGGATCGTCACGCGCGAGCCGATGCCGACCTCGCCGTCCGGGGGCGGGGGTGCGAGTTCGGCCGTCGCCTGGCGGGTGTGCCAGTAGCGCAGGTCTCGCCTCAGTGCCTCGACCTCGTCCGCCCCGGCGGAGGCGATCGCCGCCTCCAGCCGCGCGACCTCCGCACGGATCAGCTCCAGGCCCCGCGGCGTGACCAGATTGGGGCCGGGAGCGATGGGGCGCTCGAACTTGGGTTCGAGATGTTCATCGTCCGACTCACGGCGGAAGGCGACGCTCATAAGTTCTCCAACGGGGCGGCCGTCACGGGATAAATCCCGTGACGTGGGACGCGGCAGGGCCGCGCCGGCCGGCCTTCGAGGTCTCGCGGGTAGCTATGCTACCCGCGTTCCGCTCAGGCGAACAGCTTGGCCCAGCCGCGCTTTGCCCGATCCTTCCAGTGACCGCGGTGATAGGCGTCCGACGCCAGCAGCGGCATGACCGAGCCCGCTTCCGCGAACACCATCTGCTCGATGCCGGTGTTGACCTTGCCCCAGCTCGCCGCTTCCTGAAGCGTGGAGGACGAGCAGGCGCCATCGCGCACGTCGGCAACGGTGATCTGCACCGCGTACTTGTGCACGGCAACGTCTTCGTGACCCAGGATCTCGGCGCAGACCACCGTGTCCTGGATGAAGTTCTTCGGCACACCGCCGCCGATCATCAGCAGGCCGGTGGTGCCTGCCTCGATCTTGATCTGGGTCAGCTCGCGGAAGTCGGCGACCGCGTCGATCATCAGGTACGGCTTGCCCGCCTTGGCCGCATCGACCTGGTGCTTGACGAGGCCGAAGCCGGCCGAGGAGTCCACGAACGCCGGGCAGAAGATCGGCACGTCATGCTCATAGGCGAGCTTGACGAGGCTGTTCTCCTTCTTGCCGTGCTCGACGAGGTACTTGCCCATTTCGCGGATGAAGGCGCGCGAGGAATATGCCTTGGGTTCCAGCGACTCGGCGATCTCGAAGATCGTGTGGTCTACGTTCTGGAGGGCTTCCTCGTCGATGTACGTGTCGTAAATACGATCGATGTACAGCGAGCGCAGCGTGTCGTCGTCCGGGATTTCCAGAGCCTGATAATGCTTGTGGCCGAGGCCCTCGAAGAAATCCATGTCGACGATGGTGGCGCCGGTCGCGACGATGCAGTCGACCATGTTGTTGCGGACCAGCTCCGCATACAGGTCCATGCAGCCACCGGCCGAGGTCGAACCCGCGATCACCAGGCAGACGGTGCAGTCCTTGTCTGCCAGCATCTCGTTGTAGATCTTGGTCGCACGGCCAAGGTCACGGCTGGTAAAGCTCATGTCGCTCATCGCGTCGACGATCGGACGCGCGTCGAACGACTTGATGTCGATATGCTTGACCTGCTTCGACAGCAGTTCCTGCTTGCGGGTGTCGTTGATCGGGGCGTTCGCCGCCGCCGTCTTGTTCAGGGTGTCGGTCATGACTGGCCTTCATACTAGTCAACGCCAACGTCGTTCTGGGGACGCGGAAACCCGTCAGGGCCGGGCGAGGTGCATCGGCACCCCGCCGGCCAAGCTCTTGATGCTCTGGACTTCTTACAGCTTGACGACGTTCGAGGCGACGTCCTGCTCCAGCTGGACATAGAGCGACGCCATCGGCTCGTCGTCTACCACCACCGTCTCGTCGGAGGTGAAGCCGTTGAACGCGGTCCGCATCGCCGCGCCATAGGCGCCGAGCATCCCGATCTCGATATAGTCGCCCACCTGCACGTCCGCCGGCAGCTCGAACGGGCCGGCCATGCGGTCCAGATCGTCGCAGGTCGGTCCGTAGAAGCTGAACGGATGGTCGCGCACAGTCGACTCGGGTTCGCGCAGCAGCTTCACGGGGAAGCGCCAGCCGATATGCGCTGCGTCGAACAGCGCGCCATAGGCGCCGTCGTTGATGTACAGCTCGTTGCCGCGCCGCCGCTCCACACGGACCACCAGCGAGGAATATTCCGCGCACAGCGCCCGGCCCGGCTCCGCCCACAGCTCTGCCGAATAGCTGATCGGCAGGCTCTCGAACGCGCGTCCGATCACCTCGAAATACCGCTCCAGCGCCGGCGGCTCCATGCCGGGATAGACCGACGGAAAGCCGCCGCCGACGTCAATCACGTCCACGGTCACCGCAGCATCGACGATCGCCTGGCGCACCCGCTCCATGGCCTGTGCATAGGCGTCGGGCGTCATCGCCTGGCTGCCGACATGGAAGCAGATGCCGAGCGCGTCCGCCGCCTGCCGGGCGGCGAACAGCAGCGGCTTCGCCTCATGCGCGGCAACGCCGAACTTGGACGCGAGGCTGAGCTTCGAATGTTCGGACGACACGCGCAGCCGGACGCACAGCGTCAGGTCGGAGGCATGTCGCGTGGCGCGCTGGATCTTCTCCAGCTCCTCAAGCGAGTCGAGGCTGAACACGCGCACGCCGTGCGTGAAATACGCCTCCGCAATCGCTTCCTCGGCCTTGACCGGGTGCATGAAGCACAGCGTCGCTTCCGGCAGCGTGCGTGCGACCAGCCGCACCTCGGCGATCGAGGCGACATCGAAATGCGTGATGCCGTTGTCCCATAGGACCCGGATCAGGTCGGGCGACGGATTCGCCTTCACCGCGTACATGGAGCGACCCGGAAACTTCTCCGAAAAGAAGCGGGCGGCCCGTGCCGCTG
>CAKTFL010000271.1 GCA_934555855.1 uncultured Sphingomonas sp.
CGCCGACCGTCCACTACAACATGGGCGGCATCCCGACGAACTTCCACGGCGAGGTCGTGACGTTGAAGGACGGCAATCCCGACAGCGTCGTCCCCGGCCTGTTCGCGGTTGGCGAGGCGGCGTGCGTCTCCGTCCATGGCGCCAATCGCCTCGGCTCCAACTCGCTGATCGACCTTGTCGTGTTCGGCCGCGCCACCGGCAAGCGCATCGCAGACATCACCAAGCCGAACACCAGCCACCAGGCCCTGCCCAAGGGGTCGGAGGAACTGGCGCTGACCCGGCTCGATCACTTCCGCAACGCCAAGGGCGGCTCGCCCACGGCCGAGATCCGCTCGGAGATGCAGCGCACCATGCAGAAGCATTGCGCCGTGTTCCGCGACAACGCGCTGCTCGGCGAGGGCAAGGACCTGATCGCGAACACCTATCGCCGTATGTCCGATGTCGGCATCCAGGACCGCTCGCTTATCTGGAACACCGATCTGGTCGAGACGCTGGAACTGGACAATCTGGTCGCGCAGGCCGTGGTGACGATGGACTCCGCCGCGAACCGCAAGGAATCGCGCGGCGCTCACGTCAACGAGGACTATCCTGACCGCAATGATGCGGAATGGATGAAGCACACCATCACCAGCTTCACCGGCTGGGGCGGCACCGGCGGCGCGACCGCGATCGACTACCGCCCCGTCCACGACTACACGCTTACCGACGACGTCGAGTACGTAAAGCCGAAGAAGCGCGTTTACTGAGGAGGCATGGGGGCGGCTTCGCCTACAGGGCACGCTCTCCTAATCTCCCGTCATGCCGGGCCTGTCCCGGCATGACGGGACGAGCCACGCGAGTGGAGCATCCCGTGCCGGCACGATGGTTGGAGCCGGCTCTACCCCTTCCTCCGCCCGTTCGCGAACAGCACGCTCATCGCGACCGCCAGCCCACCTAGGCCGACCGCCGCAGTTGTTCGCGGGTGCTTGGCCGCGGCCGTATAGACGCTGAACGGTTTGGCCTGGTGCTCGCCCGACCGCTCCTGGCCGGTGCCGGGGCTGTTCGCCTCGTACAGGTTGGCGGGCGTGGGCTGTTCCTTGCTCTTGTCGACGAAGCTGCGCGCGGCGAATGGCGCCAGCTTCTCGAACAGCTGCGGCAGATGCGCCCAGAACAGGGCTTGCGCCCGGCCCGCGCCGCCGACGGTGATCGTCCGCTTCGGGTGGACCGCGCAGTGCAGGATCGCGTCGGCGACCAGCTCCGGCGCATAGATGGGCGGCGGGATCTGCGCCTCGCCGCCTTCCAGATTGGTCGCGTGCTGGCCGATGGGCGTGTCGATCCCCGCCGGCTTCACCAGCGTCACCGAGATCGGCGCCCCTTCCTCGTCCAGCTCCATCCTCAGTGTTTCGACATAGGCCTTCAGCGCGTGCTTGGTCGCGGCATAGGCGCCCATGATCGGGCTCGGCATGTCCGACGCGATCGAGCCCACGGTGATCAGCGCGCCGCCATGCTCGCGCAGGTGCGGCACGGCCGCCAGGCAGCCATGCACCATGCCGAAATAGTTGGTGTCGAACAGCCGGCGATGGTCCTCGTCCGAGATCTTGAGCAGCTTGCCATAGATCGCGGTGCCGGCATTGTTGACCCAGCTGTCGATCCGCCCGAACCGCTCGACGGCGAAGTCGGCCGCCGCGCGGACCTCCTCCTGCCGCGCGACATCGGCGACGTGGAAGGCGGCCGTGCCGCCATCCGCCTCGATCCCGTGCACCGCCTCGCGCAGTTCGTCCTCGCTGCGCGCGACCAGCAGCACCTTCGCGCCCTTGCTGCAGGCCATGCGCGCGGTGGTCAGTCCGATGCCGGAACTCGCGCCGGTTATCACGATCACCTGATCCTGTAGCGGCTTCAGCTTGACAGTCATGTGGGGTACTCCGGTGGGCGAAAGAGCGGTTGCCGTCGCCAACCGGCCGCGATGCCGCCGGTTCCGGCGATCGCGACGGATCGCGCCCGCCACGGGACGGAACCGGACCGCCACAGCGGTGTTGCAGCGTCATGATCGACAACAACGCCCGCAACTATCCGCTGCTTGCCAGCCCGCATGTGCAACTTCACGGCACTGTCGGCGATGCGATGTATGACAGTTTCCGCAGCCAGTTGCTCGCGGCGCCGGTCGACGGCCCGCTGATCGTGTCGATCACCACCCTGGGCGGCGACCCGGAGATGGGCCGCGCGATGGGCGACGACATTCGCCTGCTGCGCGATCATACCGGCCGCGAGACGCTGTTCCTCGGCAAGGTCGCCGTCTATTCCGCCGGCGCCACCTTCATGAGCGCCTTTCCCGTCGACAAGCGCTTCCTGACCCGCGGCACCCGCCTGATGCTGCACGAGCGCTCGATGACCTCGACCGTGCAGCTGTCAGGCCCGCTCTCAACCCTGCCGGCGGTGCTCAAGGCGAAGCTCAACGAGATCGAACAGTCGATCCGCATTCAGGAGGAGGGGTTTCGCGACATCGTCGCGGGATCGAGCGTCGATCTGGACGAACTGATCGCCCGTGCCACCAGCAACTGGTACATCGAGGCGGAGGAGGCGCGCGACCTCGGCCTGGTGCTCGACATCATCTGAGATTCGGTTTGAAAACGCGCCTCCGCGCGTTTTGAGGTGCCGGCCGCTGCTCACCCGACCTCCCACAACGTATCCCGAATGGGAGGCCGGCTGGGGGAGCGGGCCGGCACCGCCCTGAAACTCGCCCTTCCGCGCGTTTCCCAACGACCTCCGAACGGCACCAAAGGCTTGCGCCCGGCGCGCTAAAGGCATAGCCGCATCGCAGCAAAGGAGTGCCCGATGGCCGAGTTCAGGCTGCCCAAGAATAGCGTTCCCAAAAAGGGCAAGGCTCATCCGTCGCCGGCCGGCAAGAGCGCGGATGGCGGGCGGACCAAGACCTTCAAGATCTATCGATACGATCCCGATACCGGGGAGAACCCGCGCTACGACACGTTTGAGGTCAATCTGGACGAGTGCGGCCCGATGGTGCTCGACGCGCTCATCAAGATGAAGGCGGAGCAGGACTCGTCGCTGACCTTTCGCCGGTCGTGCCGCGAGGGGATTTGCGGCTCGTGCTCGATGAACATCGACGGGCGCAACGGACTCGCCTGCACCACCGCGATCGAGGACGTGAAGGGCACCGTCCAGATCACGCCTTTGCCGCACATGGAAGTCATCAAGGACCTGGTCCCCGACTTCACCCATTTCTACGCCCAGTACAGCTCGATCAAGCCGTGGCTGGAGACGGTCACCCCGGCCCCCGCCGGCAAGGAGCGCCTGCAAAGCCCGGAGGACCGGGCCAAGCTGGACGGGCTGTATGAGTGCATCCTGTGCGCCTGCTGCTCGACCTCGTGCCCCAGTTACTGGTGGAACTCCGACAAGTTCCTGGGCCCGGCCATCCTGCTCCAGGCGTATCGCTGGCTCGCCGACAGCCGCGATGAGACGACCGGCGAGCGACTCGATCAGCTCGAGGACCCGTTCCGCCTGTATCGCTGCCACACCATCATGAACTGCGCGAACACCTGCCCCAAGGGTCTGAACCCCGCCAAGGCGATCGCCGAGGTCAAGAAGATGGAGGCCGAGCGGATCCTCTGATCCGGTCGCCTCGGGGCGGGGCAGGGAGCAGGCTCCCTGTTCCTCGATCCCGACTGCCTTTCCACCCCGGCGCAGGCCGGGTCGAGTATCGGGCCGGTCGTGACTGGACCCCGGCCTCTGCCGGGGTCGTGCATGTCCAAAGTTCTCGCCGCCTATCATCACCTCCTCGCCGCCGGCGAGCTGCGCCCCGACCCCGAACAGGAGTCCGCCGCCAGCCGCCTCGACGCGCTCTCCACCGAGCTGGAAGCGGTGCCCCACAAGGGCAGCACCCTGTGGCGCCTGCTCCGCGCCAAGCCGAAGCCGGCGCGCGGCCTTTACATGTGGGGCGGGGTGGGGCGCGGCAAATCGATGCTGATGGACCTGTTCTTCGACCATCTCGACATCGTCCGCAAACGACGGGTCCACTT
>CAKTFL010000272.1 GCA_934555855.1 uncultured Sphingomonas sp.
TAGGGAAGTGCGCCGGCACCCAGTCCAGGATCACGCCGACCCCGGCCTTGTGCGCCCCGTCGACGAACCGTGCAAAGCCGTCATGGTCGCCGAACCGGGCGGACGGCGCGTACAGGCCGGTCGTCTGATATCCCCATGACGGGTCATAAGGATGCTCGGTGATCGGCATGAACTCGATATGGGTGAACCCCATCTCGACCACATAGGGGATCAACCGGTCCGCCAGGGCGTCCCAGGTCAGGAACCAGCCATTCTCGTCCCGGTCCCACGATCCGGCATGGACCTCGTAGATGCTGATCGGCACGCGGCGGGGATCGACACTGGCCCAGTGCGCGCGATGCGCCTTGTCCTCGAACTCGTGATGCGGGGCGCCGGTCACGATCGAGGCGGTGGCCGGGCGCAGTTCGGCGGCAAAGGCGAAGGGGTCCGCCTTCAGCGGCTGCACCATGCCATCGGGACCCATGATCTCGAACTTGTAGGAACGACCCGCGCCGAGGCCGGGGACGAAAATTTCCCACACGCCCACATCCGCGCGCTTCCGCATGGCATGGCGGCGACCGTCCCAGTCGTTGAAGTCGCCCACCACCGACACGCGGCGGGCATTGGGGGCCCATACCGCGAAGTGAACGCCGCTTGCGCCTTCATGATCGATGCAATGCGCGCCCAGCTTGTCGTACAGGCGCTGATGCGTACCCTGCGCCATCAGGATATCGTCGACGGGGCCGAGCACCGGGCCGAAGCTGTAGGGATCGCTCACCCACCATTCCGCGCCATCGGCGCCGGCACGGTACTTCACCGGCTGCGGCGAGCCGGCGATGGTCCCTTCGAACAGGCCGCGTTCGTCCACCTGTTCCAGCGGCCCGAGATCCTCGTCGGCCAGGCTGTACGCCTGTGCGACTTCCGATCCCGGCAGCCATACGCGCGCGAAAGTGCCCGACGGCCCGGCATGGGTGCCGAGCAGCGAGAACGGGTCGTCATGCCGCCCCTCCAGCAGGGCGGACAGGGCGCCGGGGGGCGGCTTCACATCACGCCCCAGATGTTGCGGGCATATTCGCCGATGGTGCGGTCAGACGAGAACCAGCCGACATTGGCGACATTGCGGATCGCCGCCGCCTGCCAGCCGCCCTGATCCCGCCAGCGTGCATCAACCCCGCGCTGGGCGGCATGATAGGCGTCGAAGTCGGCCGCGACCATGAACCAATCGCCATGGCGGATGCCGTCCATCAGCCCGCGATACCGATCGGGATCGTCGGGGGAGAAGACGCCGGAGGCGATCGCGCTGATCGCCTGGCTCAGTTCGCGCGAGTTCTCGATGGCCGCGCCCGGGTCATAGCCGCCCGCGCGTTTTTGAGCGACTTCGTCCGCCGTCAGGCCGAAGATGATGATGTTGTCGTCGCCGACCCGGTCCCTGATCTCGACATTCGCGCCGTCGAGCGTGCCGATGGTCAACGCGCCGTTGAGCGCGAACTTCATGTTGCCGGTGCCCGACGCCTCCATGCCCGCCGTGGAGATCTGTTCCGACAGGTCGGCTGCCGGAATGATCCTCTCCGCCAGCGACACGTTGTAATTGGGGATGAACGCGACCTTCAGCAGGTCGCCCACCATCGGATCGCTGTTGATCCGCCGTGCGACATCGTTCGCCAGTTTGATGACCAGCTTGGCGGCGTGATAGCTCGACGCCGCCTTGCCGGCGAAGATCTTGACGCGCGGCACCCAGTCGCGCTCGGGATGGCTGCGGATCTGGTCGTACAGCGCCACCGTCTCGACGATGTTGAGCAATTGGCGCTTATATTCGTGGATGCGCTTGATCTGGACGTCGAACAGCGCGTCCGGGTTGACGCGCAACCCCATGCTCTCCTGAATGTGCGTCGCCAGCATTTCCTTGTTGGAACGCTTCACGCGGCTGAATCGGTCCCGAAACGAAGCGTCCCCCGAAAAATCCGCAAGCGCGCCTAGCGCTTCGGCATCGTCGAGAAAGGCGTCACCGATCGCCTCGCGGATCAGCGCGGTCAGGCCGGGATTGCACTGGTGCAGCCAGCGGCGCGGGGTGATGCCGTTTGTTTTGTTGTTGATGCGCGTGGGATAAAGACGGTGGAAGTCGGCGAACACGGTCGACTTCATCAGCTCGGTATGCAGCGCCGCGACGCCGTTGACGCTGTGCGCGCCGGCAAAGGCGAGGTTCGCCATCCGCACGCGCCGCTCGCCGCCCCAGCTGCCGCCTTCGTCGATCAGGCTGATGGCGGCGACCGCGCGATCATCGACGCCCGCATCGCGCGCCTCGCGTAGCAGCCGGGCGTTGATCTGGTAGACGAGCTGCATGTGGCGGGGCAGCAGCCGCTCGAACAGCGACAAGGGCCAGCTTTCCAGCGCCTCGGGCAGCAGCGTGTGGTTGGTGTAGCCGAACGTCGCGCGGGTCACGTTCCACGCCTCGTCGAACGGCAGCGCGTGATGATCGACCAGCAGGCGCATCAGCTCCGCGACCGACACGGCCGGATGCGTGTCGTTCAGCTGGATAGCCGCCTTGTCCGGCAGCGTGCGCACGTCGCCGAAATACTGGACGTGGCGGCGCACGATGTCCTGAATCGATGCGGAGGAGAAGAAATATTCCTGCCTCAGCCGCAGCTCCTGCCCGGCGGGCGAGCTGTCAGACGGATACAGCACCCTGACCAGCGTCTCCGCCCGCAGCTGCCCCGCCAGCGCGCCGGCGTGATCGCCCGCATTGAACGCATCCAGCTTGATCGGGTCGAAGGGGCGGGCGGTCCACAGGCGCAGCGTGTTGACCCGCTTGCCCCGCCAGCCGACGACGGGCGTGTCCACCGCAACCGCCTCCACCGCCTCGGCCGGGCTCCAATGGACCTGACCTTCGTCTGTCGCCTGAACCTCACCGCCAAAGCCGATGAAATAGGCGCTTTCCCGCCGCTCGAACTCCCAAGGGTTGCCGTGGCTGAGCCAGGTTTCGGGCAGCTCGACCTGCCAGCCCTTGTCGATGCGCTGGCGGAACATGCCGTTCACGTAGCGGATGCCATAGCCATAAGCGGGCAGGTCGAGGCTCGCCAGGCTTTCCATGAAGCAGGCTGCCAGCCGCCCGAGGCCGCCATTGCCTAGCGCGGCGTCAGGTTCGATCTCCTCACGGGTAGCCAGATCGACGCCGAGCGTCAGCAGGGCCGCACGCACCTCCTCCATCACGCCCAGGTTCGACAGCGCGTCGCGCAGCAACCGGCCGATCAGGAATTCCAGGCTGAGATAATAGACGCGTTTGGCCCCCGCCGCATGGGCAGCCCTGGTGGAGGCTATCCAGCGCTCGATGATGCCGTTGCGAACCGTCAGGATCGTGGCGGCGAGCCAGTCGTGCGGACGGGCCGCCGCGCCGTCCTTGCCGATGCGGTGGACCAGCGTGTCGAGGATGGTGTCGGCGAGCGGATTGCCGGTGGCCGGCGTCAGGGCGGTGGCGATGGCGAAATGTCCCGAACGGGTCGGCTTAGAACAGGCCGAGGAGAAGCTTGACGTTGAGCATGATGATGACGGCCGCGATCATCCAGGCAAGTCCCTTCAACCAAGCCGGGCTGGCAAACGGGCCCATCAGGCGCTTGTTCGCCGTGAAGCTGACAAGCGGCACCACGGCGAAGGGCAGCTGGAGCGACAGGATTACCTGGCTCAGGACCAGCAGGTCGGTCGCGCCGCGATCCCCCGCGGCGCCGACGACGACCACCGCCGGTACCACCGCCAGCATCCGCGTCACCAGCCGCCGCACCCACACCCTCAGGCGCAGGTTGAGGAAACCCTCCATGACGATCTGGCCGGCCAGCGTACCGGTGACGGTTGAGTTCTGCCCCGACGCGAGCAGCGCGATGGCGAACACCGCGCTTGCCGCGCCCGCGCCCAGCATCGGCGACAGCAGTTGGTGTGCCTGTTCGATGTCCGCCACGTCGGTGCGGCCGGCCGTGTGGAAGGTCGCGGCCGCCAGGATCAGGAT
>CAKTFL010000273.1 GCA_934555855.1 uncultured Sphingomonas sp.
AGCCGGCACGAGGGCAAGGGCGTCAACGCCGCCGGCCTGATCTCGTCGGTCGTACCGTGCATGCTCCAGACCGAAGACAATCCGGACGGGGTTCCCGAGTCCACCTTCCAGCAGATGCGCGAGGGCATCCGGGAGGATCGGGCGCATTTCTTCCGCCACACCTTCGCACCGCAATTCTATGGTGTGGGCTATATCACCAGCCCGGTCAGCGACGATGTCCTCGACTGGTCGACCAACCTTGCGCTGATGGCGGGGTTGAAGCCTACGCTGGCCTGCCTCGATGCGTTCGCCCACACGGATTTCCGGCCCGATCTCGCCGCCTTCCGTGTGCCCACGTTGATCATCCATGGCACGTCCGACAAGACCGTGCCGATCGATGCATCCGGCCGAGCGGCTGCGCGTGGCATTGCCGACAGCCAGCTGGTCGAATATGATGGTGCACCGCACGGCCTGAACGTCACGGAGAGCGAGCGACTGACCCGCGACCTGCTGACCTTCCTCGGCCGCTAAGGGTCAACGAAATAGGGGCGGCGGGTCACACCCTGCCGCCCCTTTTTTCATTTCAGCGGAACGATCACCTCGTCGGGGTGAACGACGTTCAGCTCCTTGCGCGTCATCTCGTCAACCATGTCCGGATTGGCATGATCCGGGTCGAGCAGCGCCACCCGGTTCTTTAGCACCTCGCGCTTCTGGTCGAGCAGCTGATAGTCCCGCTCCCGCTTGGCGAGCTGTCGCTTGTAGTCGCCATAAGCGATCATGCCGTTAGGCCCCAGTACGGCGTACACGCCGAAAAACGCCATGAGCGTGAAACCAAGCGCCGGCCAGGCAGCGCGGCGCATGGTCTTGCTGAAGGCGGTGGATCGGGTCACGCGCATGTTCTCGTCCCTATCGTGCGCGCGATCAAGTGTTCCTTGCGATCAGGCCCTGAACGCGTCGCGCCCTGCATAACGCGCGGCGTCGCCCAATTCTTCCTCGATCCGGATCAGCTGGTTGTACTTCGCAAGCCGGTCCGAGCGCGCAAGGCTGCCCGTCTTGATCTGCCCGCAGTTGGTGGCCACCGCCAGGTCGGCGATGGTGGCATCCTCCGTCTCGCCGGAACGGTGGCTCATCACGGCGGTGTAGCCCGCTCGCTGCGCCATCGACACCGCCTCCAGCGTCTCGGTAAGCGTGCCGATCTGGTTGACCTTGACCAGCAGCGAGTTGGCAAGGCCGTCTTTGATACCCTGACGCAGGCGCTTGGGATTGGTCACGAACAGGTCGTCGCCGACGAGCTGAACCTTGTCGCCGACCAGATCGGTCAGCGCCTTCCACCCCTCGTAGTCGTCCTCGGCCATGCCGTCCTCGATCGACACGATCGGGTAACGACGAGTGAGGTCGGCGAGGTACTCGGCCATTTCATGGCTGGAGAGGATCTTGTTCTCGCCGGAGATGTCGTACTTGCCGTTCTTGAAGAACTCGGTCGCGGCGCAGTCCAGCGCCAGCATGACGTCGTCGCCCGGCTTGTATCCCGCCTTTTCGATCGATCCCATGATGAAGTCGAGCGCCTCGGCCGTCGAGGCGATGTTGGGAGCAAAGCCGCCCTCGTCACCGACGCCGGTCGCCAGGCCCTTGTCATGCAGCGCCTTTTTCAGCGTGTGGAAGATTTCCGACCCGCAGCGCACCGCCTCCACGATGTTGCTCGCGCCTACCGGCACGATCATGAATTCCTGGAAGTCGATCGGGTTGTCGGCATGTTCGCCGCCGTTGATGATGTTCATCATCGGCACCGGCAGCAGGTGCGCCGACACACCGCCGACATACCGGTACAGCGGCAGGCCGCGAGCATCCGCCGCCGCCTTTGCCGCCGCTAGGCTGACGCCCAGGATCGCATTGGCGCCCAGCCGGCCCTTGTTCTCGGTTCCGTCCAGCTCGATCATGGCGCGGTCGAGATCGGCCTGATCCTCGGCGTCCAGACCGACCACCACCTCGGCGATCTCGCCGTTCACCGCATCGACCGCCTGGTCGACGCCCTTGCCCTTCCACCGGAACGTGTCGCCGTCGCGCTTTTCTACCGCCTCATGAGCGCCGGTCGAGGCGCCCGAGGGTACGGCGGCGCGGCCGAAGCTGCCGTCTTCCAGCAGCACGTCGACTTCCACCGTCGGATTGCCCCGGCTGTCGAGGATCTGGCGGCCATGGACGTCGATGATTGCGGTCACGTACCGTTACTCCTGCATGTTTGCGGCTACGCGCCTCTACAGCGACGGTTCGGGCGCGGCAATCGGCAGGTGATGGGAACTGCGCCGTCCGTGGCAGGTTGAGTGACGGAGACCAGATAAAGGGTAAGATCATGGCCGATACCGACGCGAAACCGATGACCGACTCTGACATCCAGACGCCGCCGACGGACACCGCGTTTGAACCTGCCGCTCCGCTCAAGACCGCTGGCGTGGAATTCGATGCCGCCGATGGCCACTCGAGCAACGGCTCCGCCGGCGCGGCGCAGACCATCAAGGACGGCGCGTCGAAGCTGGGCGGTCAGGCCACGGACAAGCTGCGCGCCTATGCCACCGACGGACAGGCGCGCGCTGGCGGCGCCCTGGAACAGTTGGCGCAGATGCTGACCGACGCGGCCGGGCAGGTCGATGACAAGCTGGGCGGCCATTACGGCGATTACGCCCGTCAGGCGGCCGGCACCGTCAACGGCTTTGCCGACACCGTTCGCAACAAGGACGTGGACGAGCTGTTCGACGATGTCCGCGGTTATGTCCGCAAGAGTCCGGGCGTGGCGATCGGTGCGGCGGCGGCGGTCGGCTTCGTGCTTGCGCGCCTCGTCCAGTCCGGCCTGGAGGCGGACCGGGCCGCTTCGTCGGGCAGCAACGATCGCGCTTGAGCGAAGCGATGCTTGACCCACATTTCCCGCGCAGGCCTGTCGACGCGCCCGGCGACGAGGTGGAGGAAAGCGTAGGCACGCTTGTCTCCCGCCTGGTCGCCGAATCGCGGCAGCTCGCCCAGGCCGAAGTCGCCCTGTACAAGGCGAAGGTCGGCGAACGCGTTACCGCCTATCGCAACGCCGCCATCTATTTCGGCGTGGCGGCCGTGCTCGCGCTTTCGGCGGTGACCGCGCTGCTGGTGGGTCTCATTATGACCCTTGCGACGCTGGTCGGGCCGGGTTGGGCGACGGTCATCGTGGTCGTCGGAGTATTCGTCATTGCCGGGGTGCTCGCACTCGTTGGCAAAAACCGCCTCGCCCCCGCCAAACCGGATACCCGTTCATGACCGCTTCCCCCGATCCCGCGCGACAGATCGCCGATGCGGAACGTTCGGCGGCCGATGCCCGCGAACGGCTGACGGGAACGCTGTCGGCATTGCAGCTGAAGCTCAATCCCCGGCGCCTTGCACGTCAGGCGATGCGTGACGCCACCGAACGGGGCAGCTCCGCCGCTATGGCGGGCCTGGAAAGCGCCCGCCGAAATCCTGGCGCGACGGCAGGCATTTCGGCGGTTGCGGGTCTTTTTCTCGCGCGTCGCCGGATCGCATCGCTGTTCCGACGGCGTAAGAAGCGGGCAAGCGACATCGCGATGCCCGCCGGTCCGATCGCGCCGTTCAATCCCGATGGCGGCTACCCCACCGCTTCCTGATCTCGCTCAAACCAGAGGACAGCCCCATGGCCACTGACAACCATCACACCGACACCGCTAAGCACGGGAACCAGAACGCCGCACAGCATGGCCGCGTCCACGACGCGCGCGAGGCCGCTACCCACGCCTATGAATCGACCCGCGACACCGCCGCCGACGCAGCCCGCCGGGCGGCTGCCGGCATCGACGCCAACCCGCTCGGCATTCTGGTCGGCGGCCTTGCCGTCGGCGTGCTGGCCGGCGCGGTGATTCCCCGCTCCGCGCGCGAAAAAGACCTGCTCGCCCCGCT
>CAKTFL010000274.1 GCA_934555855.1 uncultured Sphingomonas sp.
CAGGCGGGCGTTCATGCATCCTCCAGATGGCGTAGCCGGATAACCGGGCGAGCACGACGCTCGATCGGATCACCCGACGCAACGCGCGCAGTCGCCTTGCGTTGCGTGTGATCGTTACGGGTCGTACACGAACGCACACGGTCATGCGAGCCTCGCCGGACCGCCGCAAGAATCCCCGCACCAGTTTTGACGGTGATGCCCGACTTCATCCATGATCGGCCGCACTCCCTGCCGTTCGATGGAAAGCCGCACGCGATGATCAGACGACCGCTTACCCTGATGACGACCGCCGCACTGGCGATGCAGCCGCTCGCCGCGTCGGCGCAGCAGACCCCGCTCCGACCCGACAGGGCCGCCTTTCGCGAGCTGTACAGGGAATTGGTGGAGACCAACACGACCTCGTCGGTCGGCGACTGCACGAAAGCGGCGCAGCAGATCGGCGCCCGGCTGCGCCAGGCCGGGTTCACGGACCGCGAGCTGGTGCTCTACGTCCCGCCGGGCCGCCCTCGCGACGGGGGCCTGGTCGCGACCTGGGCGGGCAGCGACGCCACCCTGCCGGCCATGCTGTTGCTGGCCCATATCGACGTCGTCGAGGCCAAGCGCGAGGATTGGGTCCGCGAACCGTTCAAGCTGATCGAGGAAGGCGGTTATTTCTACGCTCGCGGCGCCAGCGACGACAAGGCGCAGGCGGCGATCTTCGCCGACACGCTGATCCGGCTGAGGCAGGGCAACGTCAAGCCGCGCCGCACCGTGAAGCTGGCGCTGACCTGCGGCGAGGAGGGCAGCAGCGCGAAGGTGCTGAACGGCGCAGGCTGGCTGGTCGACAACCGGCCCGACCTCATGAAGGCAGGCTTCGCGTTCAACGAGGGCGGTGGTGGCTCCGCAGCGTCCGGCGGCGGACCGGAAACGCTGGGCGTCCAGATCTCCCAGAAATCGCCGCGCAACTTCGTTCTGGAAGTTACCAATCCGGGCGGCAACAGTTCCCAGCCAAAGCCGGACAACGCGATCTATCGCCTGGCGGTCGCGCTCACCAGGCTGAGTTCGCTGCAATTCCCGGTCCGCCTCAATCCCGTGTCGCAGGCCTATCTGGCCAAGGCAGGCGCGCTGAGGAAGGATGCGGTCGGAGCGGCGATGCGCCGGCTCGCGTCCCGGCCGGACGACGAGGAGGCGGCGCGGATCCTGTCCGCCAACACCAGCCTGAACCCGGTCCTGCGTACCACCTGCGTCGCGACCATGCTGGATGCGGGACATGCCGCCAACGCGCTGCCCCAGCGTGCCTCCGCCACGATCAATTGCCGGATCGTGCCCGGCGAGACAGCGGACCAGACCAGGGCCGCCATCGAAAGGACCATCGCCGATCCGCAGGTGAAGGTGCAGCGCAGCAACATCCAGGAGCGCCCCGTAGCCGTGGTGCCGCCGCTTGACCCGGCCATCCTGAAACCGATCGAGACGATCGGCGCCAGACACTTTCCGGGCGTGCCGGTCGTTCCGACGCAGTCCACCGGCGCGACCGACGCGACCTATCTCAGCCGCCTCAACGTACCGACCTATGGCATCCCCGGCCTGTGGAACGATCCCGCGACGGCCGGCACGCACGGACTGAACGAACGCATCCCCGTCGACGCGGTGTATCGCGGCCGCGACTACGTCTACGATCTCGTCTCCTATTTCGCGATGAACTGAACCGGCGGGCAAGCCGCTTGCCCGTCGCAGAGATGCCGGGGTAGATCCCCGTCGTCATTCGGGGAGTTGCGGCGTGAAGGGCTGGATCCTGTTCCACCGCGATCTCGATCCGGCGATCCCGGAGGTGCCGGAAGTCCTGCGCTTTCAGGAAGCCGCCACGGATGCCGGGATCGAGCTGGAGGTGTACAAGCCGCAGCTGTTCGACCTGATCGTGGGTGCCGGCGACGACTGGACGGCACGGTATCTCGACCGGCCGGTCGGCAGGCCGGATTTCGTCATCTGCCGCACGGGTGCGGAAACGGAATATGCGACCCTGGCGCTGCTTCGCCATCTGGAGCGGCGCGGGGTCAGGCTGATCAACGGGTCGGCGACGATCGAGCTGGTGGCGGACAAGCTGCACACCATGCAAAAGCTCGCGCGCGCCGGCCTGCCCGTGCCCCGCACCATGCTCGGAAAATTTCCGATCGACCCCGGGCTGGTCGAGGAGGAGCTCGGCTTCCCGGTCATCGTCAAGACGCTGAAGGGGACGCGGGGCGCCGGCGTCCTGAAGTGCGAGGATCGCGCTCAGTTCGAGGACCTGACCGGGCTGCTTGAAAGCGCCGGCGCGCAGGCAGATATCATCCTGCAACATTACATCCGCGCCAGCCACGGACGCGACGTGCGGGTGCTGGTGGTGGGCGGCCGCGTCGTGGCGGCGATGGAGCGGCGATCGCTGACCGGCGGCTTCAAGTCAAACGTGTCGCTCGGCGGGGTCGGAGTGCCCTATAACCCACCGCGCGAAATGGCCGAGCTCGCGGTGCAGGCGGCAAAGGCGCTGGAGCTGGACGTCACCGGCATCGACATCCTGTTCGACGAGAATGGCTATCGCATCTGCGAGGCGAACTCCGCACCCGGCTTTCAGGGCCTGGAGCGCGCGACGGGCGCGGACATTCCCCGTGCTATCCTGACCTGGATCCGGGCGACGCAGCCCAGTGGTGTGCAACCCGCGACGGTGTTCGAGGACGAGGAGGCGCTGACCGACCTCATCTTTTCCGGGCGAAGCGGGCTGGCATCGCTGGTCGACGGCAGCCCCAGCTATCGGTGGTTCGCCAGGGCGCTCGGCTGGCGGATGATCGGGGCCGGCGTCACGGCGATCGCCCATGCCACGCTGCCGGGCGTCGTGATCGACCGGCGGGGACGGAACGGGCGCCGGCTGCGCGCGATGTACGAGGACCGTGCCGTTCCCATCCAGCAGATCCTGGACGAGGCGGAGGAGGAGCGGACGCTGATCATCATTCTGGCCGTGTCGATCTGGGCCGCGATCCTGCCCTGGCTCGCGGGGGCGGAGCCGGGCGTCAGCGGTGTGCTGTCGCTCCAGACGCTGCTGTTTCCGATCGTGTTCCTGTTCCCGGCGCCTGCCGGCCGGGCGCGGCGGTTGCGGCGCCCCGGCGCAAGGGCGGCGGCGTGATCGACCTTGCGACGATCCCCTGGGGAGCGCTGGCCCCGTTCATGGTCATCGGATTTCTGGCGCAACTGATCGACGGCACGGTCGGCATGGGCTTCGGCGTCGTGACCAACACGGCGCTGGTCGCGCTCGGATTTCCGCCCAGTGTCGCCTCCGCCGCCGTGCGGACGGTGGAAAGCTTCGCCAGCGGAACGTCCGGGATCAGCCACGCCCTGCGCCGCAACGTCGACTGGCCGCTGTTCGGGCGGCTGGTGCTGCCGGGCGTCCTGGGCGGGCTGCTGGGCAGCTGGCTGCTGCTCCACGCCGACGAATCGGTGGTACGCCCCGTGGTGTTCGCCTATCTGGGCGCGGTCGGCATGTACCTGGTGTGGCGGGCGCCGCGCCGGCCGCAGACCTATCGATCGTTGCGGATGGTGGCACCCGTCGGCCTGCTGGGCGCGCTGGTCGACGCCACCGGCGGCGGCTGGGGTCCTTTCGTCGCGGGCAACCTGCTGGCGCAGGGAGGCAATGCGCGCATGGTCATCGGCACCGTCAACGCCGCCGAGTTCTTCGTGACCGTGACGGTTCTCAGCACCTTTATCGGCACCCTGGGCGTGCAGGCGTTCACGGTTGCCACGACAGGGCTGCTCGCCGGCAGCGTTGCCGCGGCACCGATCGGTGCCATGCTGGTAAGCCGGGTGCATCCGAAGGTGCTGGTGCTGCTGGCCGGCGCCTTTCTCGTCGCGACCAGCCTTTACGGGCTGCTTGCGCTCGCG
>CAKTFL010000275.1 GCA_934555855.1 uncultured Sphingomonas sp.
AGCGCGGCGATTCGGACGCGCTGTACGATTTGGGCATCTGCTATCAGACGGGCACCGCCGGCGTCGCCATCGACCTCTCCCGTCGCCTCGCCGGTTTCGCCGTCGATCGGCTCTTCCGGTTCGACCACCGACACGGTGAGCGGCGTCTCGCTGTAGTAGCTGTCGTCCAGCACCATCGAGCCACCCTGCGTCAGGATCAGGAAGGCGCCAACGCGGGGTGCCAGTTCGGGCGGCAGGATCTTGGGGCGACGCTGGAGCGCTTCCAGCTCCTCGTGGAGCGTGTCGTGCTCGGCGTCGAGCAGCTTGAACGCGTCCTCGTCCAGCTCCTCGTTCTCCATCTCCTCTTGGAGTTCACCGATGCGGGTCTCGATCGTATCGAGGCGGGCGGCCTCCGTTTCGGTCATCGGCTGCACCGGCAACGCGACGCGGAAGAGGTTGCGCGCCGCCTCCCAGGTGCTGTTCGTGGCGATCGGGCGGATCCAGGCCAGCCCCATCTCGTCGCCGACGCGCTTGGCCTCGGCTTCCATCAGCGCGGCGGCGATGGTCTGCGCGATTTCGGGATTGGTCCAACGATCGCCGCTGTCGCTGAACAGGTCGCGGTCGACGATACCGCCGGCGGCGACATAGGCCTCGGCACCGACCAGGCGTGCGACCGGATCGTTGGACTTCATCGCCTCGTTGGCGATGACGCGGCGGATGGTGTCGGCGCTTTGATAGCTGCTGTGGCCGTAGCTGTTCCAGACCATCAGCTGCCGTTCCTGGCTCTCGGTCGAGGCGTAGGCCTTGGCGAGGTCGAGCGTGATCTTGCTGGCGGCGAGCGCCTCGAAGATCGGCTCGGCGAGCTTGGCCAGGCGCAGGCGGCCTTCGATGAAGCGGCGGGTCAGCCCGAACCGCTTAGCGACGGCGTCGATGTCGCCATTCTCACCGAGGAAGTGCTGGAAGGCGCGGCATTCGTCGGCCGGCGTCATTGCCAGGCGCTGGAAGTTCTCGGCGAGCGAGGTCTCGGACAGCGTGGCATCGTCTGCGGTCAGCACCAGGACCGGCACGTCATAGTCGGCCGCGACGATGTCGCCGCGCTCGGCGAGCAGCATGGCGGCACGGTAGCGCCGGCTGCCGGCGATGACGGCGAACGACCCGCGGGGCTTGCGAACCGGCGTGACGATGAGGTTCTGGAGGATGCCGCGGGCCGAGATGTCGGCGGCGAACTGCTCGAGGAGGTCGTCGCCCGCCTTCCGCACGTTGATGTCGGAGAGGGTCAGCTTGGCGAGCTTCACGGTCTGGATCTGGGACATGGTGGCAGCACCTTATTCTGCGATCCGGCTCATTCCGGACACCATCTCCCTTCCCCCTCCCCTCCTCCTGTCAGTCCCGGTTTGTCATCCGCACGAGGGATGCTCCGGTTGAAGCCGTGACGATGCAAGCATGGATCGATTGGCGCGAAGCCGACTGGCCAGGAACGCGACGGAAACCCAGGCCTGTGCATCAAGGCTCGGTATCGGGCCGTCTTGCAGGCGATATTGCTCCAGCGCCGCGTCGACTGTCATTGCATCCCGTTCGGCGAGCTCATTAGCCAGATCGATGACCCTGTCGCGCATGCCGCGGTGATAAACGATGCCGATTAACATCGCTCAAGATATGGTGGTTAATGGGTAGGTGATCGGTAGCGCCATGCCGTTCGTCTATGGAGCTCGGTCCGAGGCAGAAACTTTCGCCAGATCGACCGCACGGTTGTCGATCCACCACTTGGCGTCGACGATGATGATGAAGGCGGTGATCCGAGACGGATCGGCACGATGAAGTAGCGCCAAACGCTCAATCCGGATCGTCTCTGCCCATCGCACCTGTTTCTCGCTGCCGGTGAGCGCCGGCAGGTCGATGCCGTCGAGCAGCACTGCGTCACTCTCGGCCTTGGCTGCCTTGCCGGCCTTGTAGCAGGGCGTGCATCTGCGGCGCGATAGCTTGCGCGCTTGACGGTCGATATCGGCCGCAAAGGCTCCGAAGATGGCGTGCTGTTCGCTATGGCCGCAGCTATGTGTGACCTCGTGTCCCATGGCGTTTTCCTAGCAGAGTCGATGTCGCGACACAGGCCCGGATGAGTCGTCCCGAGTCTGCGTCGCGCCGAATGGTTGTCAGGCGATCTTGAGTAGGCGCGTCAGCACCGCCTCGGCATCGTTCGCCGGCACGAACAGGCGGGTGCGATAGCTGATGATCTCGGTGAAGCAGCCGAGCGACTTCAGCCAAGGTAGTTGGGCAGCTGGCGCGCCGGCGATCTCGATCCGCTGGGTGCCGTTCACCAGCGAGCGCCGGATGGTCATGGCAAAGGGTCGTGTCACGTCGACGCTGCGCCCCGACAGCACCGATCGCGCGATGGCGTCGGCTGGCATGTCCTCGGACTTGGCAATGCCGAGCTTGGTGTAGAGCTGGACGACATGCTGGTCGAAGACGAGGCGGCCGAGCCAGGAGTTGCCCTCGGCGTCGACGATGCGGTTGACGGCGAGATGGTCGGACGGCAGCGCCGACCAGATCGGCAGCAGCAGCCCGGTCGCGAGCCGGATCGTCTCGACGTCGAGCTGCTCGGCCGCTTCCGCGACCTCTTCGGCCCACTTCGCCTCGAAGGTCGCTTGGTCGACGACGTCCCACGCGCTCTCCAACAGGTCGGCATCGCGCATATACTCGCGCCGGCAGGGCCGCTGCAGCTCGAGCCGGAGGATGGGCTCGCCTTCCTCGTCCATCCAGGATCGCGCCCGGGTGCGAAGCGCGACCTTGCCGGAACGAGCGTTGACGACGAAGGCGGCGTCATCCTGGTATTGCGCAAGATCGAGGATGCGCCTGAGCGAGATGGGGTTCTTGCGACGCGCGATCTCGATGGTCAGAAGATGCGACGTCGCGCCCGACAGCGGATCGGTGCGGAGCAGCGTGTCGTCGATGACGCGGGCAGTGTCCGCGGTGATCGTCTCGACGCCGACATCGAGCGTGCCCGCCTCGCGGGCTGCGGCGACGCGCGTCTCGACCAGCGCGAGGAACTCCTCGAAGATGGCGTTCTGCAGCCCGATCGGCAGCGCCAGCAGGCGGTTGAGCCAGCGCTGGATCGGCGGCAGCTCCTCCTTCATCGTGCCATCCTTGTCGTGGATCTCCAGCCCCGTGCGAGAGCAGAAGTCGGCGAGGTTGGTGCTCTTGAGCTTGCCGCCGTCGAGCAGATGGAACCACGTCACCAGCGCGTCCTTGGCGTACTCGCTTTCGAGGTTGTCCGCGGGGTCAAACAGGTTCTGCCCGCCGGTCTGGCGCTGGCCGCGGGTGAGCGCGCCGAGGCTGTCGAGCCGCCTGGCGATCGTGGACGTGAAGCGCAGCTCGCCCTTGCAGTCCGTCGTCACGGGCCGGAAAAGCGGAGTGGATGCCTGATGGGTGCGGTGGGTGCGGCCGAGCCCCTGGATCGCGCGATCGGCGCGCCAGCCTGGTTCGAGTAGGAAGTGGACGCGCTGCTGCTGGTTCTTGGCATCGAAGCTGGCATGGTAGGAGCGCCCCGTCCCGCCGGCGTCCGAGAAGACGAGGACGCGCTTGGTCCCGGCCATGAACGCTGCGGACTCCACCTGGGAGGTGCGGGCCGAGCGCGTCTCGATCTTCTGGCGCCCGTCGGACGTCGGCACGAGCCGGCGGGTGCGCCCGGTCACCTCGGCGATCTGCTCCGGCCCGAAATGCTCGATCAGCGCGTCGAGCCCCGATTTGATCGGCGGGAGCGCGCAGAGATGCTCGATCAAGCCGTCGCGTGCCGCAATCGCGTCCGGGTTATGGACTGGGTTGCCGTGTTCGTCGCTCATCGGCAGCGAGCGCGCCGTGCCGGTGTCGTCGGTGTAGGCCTGCAT
>CAKTFL010000276.1 GCA_934555855.1 uncultured Sphingomonas sp.
AGCGCCTTACGCTGCTCGGCATCGGTGGTGTCGGCAAGATCGCGGTTCAGCACCTTCAGCCTCGCCCGCGCGGCCTCAAGGTCGGAGAAGCCTTGCTCCAGCGCGGCAAGCCGGGTCGCGGCCTCGCTCGCGGCGCGCTGCGCGGCGTCATGCTCGTCGCTTGCCGACTTCTGCCGACCGGTCGGCCGTCCGCTGTTGGTCCAATATTCCGCGAACTGGCTGTCGATGCGCGGGCGGACGCGCTGGTAGGCCGCGCCGCCCATGATCGTACCGACCTCGGCTTCCAGGGTTGCACGCACGCTGTCGCGCACGATCTCACCCGGCGCCGTCACCTCGAGCGCCTGCGCCTGCCCGACCCACAGCAGGCCGAGCGCACCGTGCGCGGCCGCGTCCCCGCCCTGGCTGGTGTCGCGACGCGCGCCGAGCAGCGCCTGCAGCTGCGCTTCGGCATCCTCGCCCTGTGCACGGCCCTTCGGTCCGCGGACCTCGACCGAAGCGTTCTTGAGGAACCGCTTGGAAACCGCCCACTCCTCGCCTTTCGCCTCGAAGCCAATCTCGATCTGCGGAGCGACGGCTTCACCGTAAGGCGCATAGCTGCGCGCGAGCCGGTTGGCGGTGTTGTGCCGGATGAAGAACGCGGCCCGCATCGCTTCGAGCAGCGTCGACTTGCCGGTTTCGTTGGGCTCGATGATGACGTTGAGCCCGTCGGTCAGCCCGTCGAGCACGAAGGGATCACGGTACTTGCGGAAGTTGGAGAGCGCGATGCGCCGGATCCTGAGGCTCATGCCGCGTCCTGCCCACGCTGGTGTTCGACGAACAGACGCTCGAGCGCCCGTCTGGCGATGGTGCCGTCGCTGCCTCCCGCCTCGATCATGCCCATCAGCTTGGCCGCGGCGGTGCCGATCATGCCTTCTACCCGCAAGTCCGCCAAATCCTGTTCGCTCGGCCGACCGACGAGTTCGTCGGCGGTGACCGCCAGGTGGCGGAGGCGATGGCGCAGATCGTTGTCGAGCCGGGCGAGGATCGCGATGCGGTCGGACAGACTGACGATGCCGGAAAGCGAGAGCTGGAGCAGGGTCGCTGACGGTTCGATTTGTGCGAGCAACCGGTCGCATTCGGCGGCAAAGCCGTCGGCGTCGGCGACCGACCATTCCCGCATCAGCCACTGGAACCGTCCCGTGCGGATCGGCGACACCGACGGCTCCGCGCCCGGCTCGAGCGCCACGAGCAGCGCATAGCCCGGCTCGTCACGTTGGAAGCGGTCGGTTTCTGGTGTTCCCGAGTACCAGGTGCGCGCATCGACCCTGAGTGCGCCATGCCAGTCGCCGAGCGCGAGGTAGTCTAGGCTCGAGCGCTGCGCGCGATCGGGAGCGATCTGGTTTTGCGCCTCGCCGCGCGACGAGAAGTCGCGGATGGAGCCGTGTGCCAGGCCGATGCGCAAGCTCGCGCCCGGCGTCTCCATCGTGTCGAACAGCGCGGTCGGATCGTCGAGATTATGCCGGTGGGTCAGCGGCGCCGGCAACAGCCACTGCCCAGGTTCCACCTCGCACGGCACCGGCTCGGCGAGGATGCGGATGTTGGCAGCGCCCTTGGCCCGGACACGGTCCCACAGGCCGCTGTTGCGGGCAAAGTCGTGGTTGCCTGGCAGCAGCCACCAAGTACAGGCATAGCGCTGCATCCGCGACACCGCCTGCACGATCACGCGGTCTTCCGGTCCCTCAGTGTCGAACACGTCGCCTGCGACCAGCACGTGCGCGACGTCATGCTCGACCGCTGCCCTGCCGATCGCGTCGATCGCATCGAACCGCGCCTCGCTTAACGCTGCACGCACATCGCTGTCGAAGCGGCCGTACGGCTTGCCGAGTTGCCAGTCGGCGGTGTGGATCAGGCGTAGCATCGCGTCTTCTTGGTAGCTCCTGGCTTATCTGTTGCGCTCCGCGCCGCAGGACCGTTCCTGTGACGAGCCACCTCGATCTAGTATTTAACTGGAAAGCTAAGCCCGCTGCACGAGCTTCTCGATCGTGTCCGGCTCAGCTCCGATCAGCGACAGGAGAACCCGCGCCGGTGCATCAGGCTGGCTACGGCTCTGTTCCCAATCCCGCAGCGTCCCCAGCGGAAGATGGTACGCGCGAGCGAACTGGTCCTGCGTCTTGCCGGTGCGCTTGCGGATCGCCGCCACGTCGATCGGCGCCGTCACTTTCGCGCGACCCGTCTCGCCATTGGCATGCGCGATCGCGTCATCGAGGCCGGCTGCAATCTTGTCGAAGGCGCTCTTCATATCTTCCTCCTGAGGCTCTCGGTTAGCGTCTTGGTGAGAGTGGCAAGGGCATTCCGCTCGCCCTTGGTGAGGCTGGCCTTCTCGTTCTTTCCGAACACGGTCAGCAGGAAGGCCGGCATATCATTGCCCGCGAAATAGGTGATGACCCGATACCCCCCGGACTTGCCACTGCCGGGTCGCGCCACCCGAAGCTTCCGAGCTCCGCCGCAGCCTGGCATAATCTCGCCAGCTTCCGGATTGGCAGCGATCAGGTCCACCACCATCTGCTGCTCCTCGGAGCTCATGCCAACGTCCTTTGCCGCAGCAAGGTAGGCATTGGTTTCGATGACCGACTGCATGCATTGATATGTACGGGTAGTCCGTAGCTGGTCAAGTGCCTTGCGCGCGCATCGCGCTAGCGAACTCGGCAGAAGCGACAGGGTGCCAGCAGGCTACATTCGGCGCGCTTGGCTTACCCTAAAGGCTGCGTACCAGCGACTGCTTCCCGATAACGGCCGTTCCGCTTACCACCAAAACCGGACATTCTTGCCGGCACCGGCGGGAATGTCCGCTTTCGCCCAATACCGGACATTGGTGATGGCCGAGCGGTTCCCGTCTGATTGCGGACGCTAGTAGCCGTTCCAAAGGACATTGAAGTCTGCCGGCACCCCACCACCGGAATAGAGCCGCTCGATCGTCTGGGCTGGCAGGATGGGCAAGCTGGACAGGATCAGGAACGCTAGAAAGCCGTGCCTCCATGACCGCCGTTCGGAACGCCACACCGAGCCGCTAATACGGAAAAGCGTCAGCAACACGATCGGTGGCCACACGAAGACACCGATCCCGGCGGCTATCCGCCACCCCTGCGGTCCAAGGTAGCTCTGCGCGGCAAACCAGCCAAAGCCAAAGATATGACCCCAGATTAGGTTGGTGCCCCACTGACCGAGCAGAACGCCGAAGATCAAGGTCGGCACAAGGGTGCAATTTGCCCACGGCACCGCAACTCCGAGCGTTCTGAACCAGCCTTGTGTCATTCGAGAGTCATAGCTGAGCCGCGTGCAGAACGCGTGCATTCTATGTCCGCTTTCTGCCAGAGCCGGACATCCGTGTTGGCTGGGCAGCTATGTCCGCTTTCACTCGATTGCGGACAATCAGCGGAATCGGACCAGCCTCGACGTTTTTGAGTGATCCTGCGATGACTTGGCTATGGAGACGATCAAGCGGATCATCAGCGGAGACGGGAAGCACCGCCTCGACATCGACGTGAGTCTCGGTGGTCTGTACCGCTATGTCACCTTCGACGATCGATATCGGAACGATCCCGATTTTCAGGACCCGCCTGAATGGGCGGTCGATGCGTTCTCCGGGCTCTACGAGTCTGCCGAAGCGGCCGAAGCCGGTGCTATTGTCGAGCTTGCTTGGCTTCGAGAGTAGCCGGTAACGCGGTAAACGGGTTCGCAAACGTCCGCTTTCCACCAGAAGCGGACATTCGCGTCGGTGCCGCCCCTATATCCGCTGTCGCCCAGTAGTGCTGCAATCTGCCGGACCAACATGGACGCTCAATTGCGGAGTTCAAAAAGCGGGG
>CAKTFL010000277.1 GCA_934555855.1 uncultured Sphingomonas sp.
GTCGCGGGTTCGGGAACCGGCGCCACCACCGCCGTCCCCCCGATCTGAAAGCCGCTCGGGCCGACTTTCCGGAATTGCAACGCGCCGCTCTTTCCGAAGATGCTCGTGCCATTGAAGGGCCCGGACCCGGTGTCGAGGACAATTCCCACCTGATACTGATAACCCGGCCTGCCGCCGAAAATGGCCGTCCTGCCCGTGTCCGGATAATGGAACAGCACACCGATCGGCCCGCTGAAATCCTCATCGAGATTTTCTTCCGGCAGGGAAAAGGTGACGCTTTGCAGGGGACCGTAATAATAGCTGTCCTCCTCCAGCGCGATGTCGTCGGTATCGAGGGAGAAGCTGCCGGCGAATTTCTGGCCGGGATGCACGGTCGCCGGGGGATCGTCCGGATCCCCGGGTTCAAAGATCTCGGCGTCGGTAACCGTGCCCTTGTAGGTGAACTTCAGCACTTCCGCATTTGCCGGCCCGACGGCAATGCCAAGAAGTATGCCGGCGGCGAACATCGCGGCGAAGGGCGTAGGGATCCTGCTCATGACCGTTCCCCTGAAAAGGGCGCGCCCAGTATCCCACATTTCCTCTTCGCGGATGGTGCGAGAAAATCGCGACCCCCTTTCTACGTCCTCGCTCCGGAGCCTCCTCTGACATGGCCCGCGATCGCCTGCGCCAGCAGGGCCCGATGCTGCCGTCCCGTCTCCTCCCAGTCATAGCGTTCGGCGTAGCGGCGCGTGGCGGCCCGGTCGGGCAGCGCACTCAGCAGGCGACCGATCGCCTTGCAGATCGCCTCGTCCGATCGCCGGGCCGCGAGCAGCCCGGCCTCGGGCACGCTGACCACGTCGGGCGAACCCCAGACCGGGGTCGCGACCAGCGGCGTGCCGCAGGCGATGCTTTCGAGCAGCACGTTGGCAATCCCCTCGCGGTCCGAGCAGAGCACGGTCGCATCGGCAGCGCCATACAGGTCAGGGAGCCGCTCCTGATCGACATGCCCCATGAAGCGGACCCGGCTGGCGACGCCGTGCTCGACCGCAAGCCGGCGCAGTGCACCCTCGCGCGGACCGTCGCCCGCGATCACCAACGACACGCCGGTGAGCCCGGCCAGCGCACGGATGGCGAAGTCATGGCCCTTGCGGTCGATCAGGTGCCCCACCGACAGGATCGTCGGCCCTGAAAAGCCGAGCCGTGCGCGCAGCGCGTCCCGGTCTGTGGGGGGATGGAACAGGGACAGGTCTACGCCATGCTCGACCAGCCACAGCTTGTCCGATGGCGCGCCGAGTTCCGCCAGTCGATCGACCAGCGCGCGGCACACCGCCGTAGTCGCGGCCGAGCTTCGCACCGCGTCCAGGATCATGGCACGGCTGGGCTTCCAGTCGGGAATCAGGCTCACGTCCGTGCCCAACGCGCTCATCACGACGGGCCGGTCGAACCATCGCCCCAGCCAGGACGCGGCCACGCCATCGGGATAGAGATAATAGCTGTCGATGACGTCGAAATCGAAATCGCGCCTCAGCCGCGCGATCGGCCGGGCGAGCGCCGCCGCCATCAGCAACGGCGCGGGGGTCTGGCCGACCTTCGGGATCACCGGATAGCGTGGGTGCAGGATCGGCACTCCGCGACGCTCGGCGCTCGCCGGCACCCGCGCATGATCGGCATATCGCCCGAACCGCTTCGATCCGAACGGAAACCAGGGCACGGGCGCCACCACCCGCACCTCGTCGCCCGGCCGGACGGTGTGCGCCACCCGATGCTCGATGAAGATGCCGTGCCGGCGATGTACCTCGTTCGGGTAAAGGCTGGACAGGACGAGGATCTTCATGTTCCCGGCCTTAGCCCCGCGACAGTAAACGTGGTGTTCCCGAGGGGCTGTCGCCCTCCGCCTCAGCCCGGCTGAATGGCGGGCCTGGCACCCTGTACCCTCGTGGGCACCGGGACCAGCTCGTACATGTCCAGCGTTGCGCCCTGCCCCGGCCGGCCGAGGAGCAGCCGCCAGCGGAACGGAGCCACCCGTTCGACGATGCCAACCTGGTCGGTCGCGGGGTCCTGGCCATAGGCCCTGCCGCGCTTTTCCCCAATGGTGCGCGAGGTGCCCAGGAACACCAGCCGCCGGTCGGTATCGGGGTGGAAATATCCTTCGGGCAGGGTCGTCCCGGTCTGCTTGGTGAACGACATGCCCTGCGGGCTCACATCGACATAGCAGAAGTCGGGCGGAAAGGCGCGAAAGCGGCCGACCCCGCCGAACCGGACCAGCCGGCAGTAGTAGGAGCCGGGCGGCATCTGCGGCATCAGTTGCGCCGCGCCCGGATCGACCACCGCCCCCTGTGCGCTGAGCCTCGTGGCGAGCCGCTTCGGAACCGCCGCCCTGGCCCTCGCCAGCGCCTCCGGCAGCGCCTGGATGCGCGGCACGTCGAGCGGCATGGCGACCGCGCGCCACGCGGGCGCATCCGGGACGGTAACCGGCTTTGCCGGCGACACCGCAGCGCTGGCGGCCGCCGGGGGCATCCGGCCCCCACAGCCGGCGAGCAGCAACGGCAACGCCGCCATCGGGCCGAGGCCACGGGACTTCATTTCGCTTCTTCCTTACCGGCAATGGAGGGCAGCGCCGAACCACCGATGCGGTAACCCGTCGTGCGCCCGATTGGTTAACGATTGGTAACCGACCCGACGACCGGAGGCGGCGGCACGACGACCGGCGTGCGGATCGGCTGATTGCACCCGTGCCGGCCATCCTCTATACGCGCCGCCATCTCGGGCCCCGGTCTCGCGACTCCTCGCGCTGCCGGGGCCGTATCGTTTCAGGGGTTTTCCGCCATGGCTCGTCGCCGCCAGATCTACGAGGGCAAGGCCAAGATCCTGTACGAGGGTCCCGAACCCGGCACCCTGATCCAATACTTCAAGGACGACGCCACCGCCTTCAATGCCCAGAAAAAGGGCACGATCAACGGCAAGGGCGTACTCAACAACCGCATCTCGGAGCATATCTTCACCCTGCTCGGGACGATTGGCGTTCCCACCCACTTCATCCGCCGGCTCAACATGCGCGAGCAGTTGATCCGCCAGGTGGAGATCGTGCCGGTCGAGGTGATGATCCGCAACGTCGCCGCCGGCTCCCTGTCCAAGCGCCTCGGCATCGAGGAAGGCACGCAGCTGCCGCGCACGATCATCGAATATGCCTACAAGTCGGACGAGCTTGGCGACCCGATGATCACCGACGAACATATCGCGGCGTTCGGCTGGGCGACGCAGGACGAGATGCACGACATCGCCGACCTGGCCATCCGGGTGAACGACTTCCTGACCGGGCTGTTCGCCGGTGTCGGCATCCGGCTGGTCGATTTCAAGCTGGAGTTCGGCCGCATCTGGGACGGCGACTTCAGCCGCATCATCCTGGCCGACGAGATCAGCCCCGATGGCTGCCGGCTGTGGGACATGACCTCGAACGAGAAGCTCGACAAGGATCGCTTCCGCCGCGACCTGGGTGGCGAGGTAGAGGCTTATCAGGAGGTCGCGCGCCGGCTCGGCCTGCTGCCGGAGGGGGGCGAGAACGCCGTCCTCGACATGGAAAGCCACCGCAAGAAGCGGGGTCAGTGACTCTTCCCTTCCGCTCGCACCGCTCTCTATTGCTCCTCATCGTGGCGGCGGCATGACGCCGCAGACACCAGCCGGGATCGACCGTTCATGAAACTCCGCATCTTCGTCACGCTGAAACCCGGCGTCCTCGACCCGCAGGGCCGCGCGATCCACCATGCGCTGGACGGGCTGGGCTTCACCGGCGTCGAGGATGTGCGCGCCGGCAAGCTGATCGAGATGCAGGTCGCCGACGATACCGACGACCAGGCG
>CAKTFL010000278.1 GCA_934555855.1 uncultured Sphingomonas sp.
ACATCTCGCCCAGCTTCTCCATCGCGTTGCGATAGTAGAGGCCCGGGAGCCTGGCCTGCGCCTCCTCCGACTTGGGGATGTTGGGAGCAAAGGGACCGGCGAGCATATCGGGGGTCAGCGCGATCGCCTTGACCGGCCGCAGCTGACGATAGGGATACAGCGCACGAAGCAGCGGCTGATCGATCTTGCCGGTCACTTTCATGCCGCGGCTTTCCTGAAACCCGTTGATGGCGGCCGTCAGCGAAATGCCCTCGCGCCCGTCCAGGATACCCGGCGAGAAGCCGAGATGATCCAGGATCACCTGAACGTGCAGGATCGACAGATCGACCGGCGGCTTGGCTGGTGAAGCCGGCTGCGAGGGTGCCGGAGGCTGAGGAGATTGGGTTTGCGTCTGCGAATGCGCCCCGACCGCCGCCATCGTCACACCCGCCGACACCGACGCGAGCAGTACCCAGTTCCTCATGCGCCATTTTCCTCAACCGTTACGCTGCCGTGCATAACTGCCGGCAGGCAGAGCGGTTGCGTCGATGCCTAACGAAGAACCTCGGCAAAGGCCCGGATCGCCTCCGCCTCATCCGTGTTCCAGACCGCGCCGCTCACCGCCAGGAAGTCCGCGCCCGCCGCGATCAGCGGAGCGGCATTGGCCGGCGTGATGCCCCCGATCGCGACGCATGGAAGCTCGAACAGCGCCGACCACCAGGACAGGATCACTGGCTCGGGCCGATGCTTCACCTGCTTGGTCGTCGTCGGATAGAAGCTGCCGAATGCGACATAGTCGGCAGTAGCTTCGCCGGCCTGCATCGCCAGATGCCGGCTGTCGTGACAGGTGACGCCGACCTGCGCCGCCGGTCCCAGCACGTCGCGCGCCTCTCGCGGGTCGCCGTCCTCCTGCCCCAGATGGACGCCGTCCGCGCCCAGCCGCTTGGCGAGGCTGATCGAGTCGTTGACGATGAACGCGACATCACGGTCGGCGCAGATGCGCTGAAGCGGCTCGGCCAGCCGCGCCGCTTCATGCTGGTTCAGGTCCTTGACCCGGAACTGAAAGGCCGCGACCGGCCCGGCATCCAGCGCCCGCGCGAGCCGGTCGGGAAAGCTCCCGCCCACCTCCAACGGCGACACCAGGTACAACTGGCACGGTGGCCGCCGGTCGTCACGCTTGAAGGAAGCGGCGAAATTAGGGTCGAGGGGTCCAAGCGGATCGTCTTCGGTCATTCCGTGCCGACTAGCCGCTCCAGCGCGCGTGGGAAAGCGGGTGGGTGCGGGATCGGCAGGCGCCGATCACCGCACCGCGCCCCTGCCCTTATTCCCCGCCCTTGTAGATCGACACCAGCTTGTCGAGCATCGCGACGGCATCCTCGCGCGAGCGCTGGAAGGTGTTGCGGCCGATGATCGAACCGTTGCCGCCGCCCGCCAGAATGTCGCGAGCGTCCTGATACACCGCATCGGTGCCCTTGGAGGCACCGCCCGAGAACACGACGATCCGCCGGCCGGCAAAGCTGGACTGGACAACATGACGGACGCGATCGGCCTGGTTTGACCAGTCCGTGCCCTCATAGACCTTCTTGGCCTCGGCCTGCTCAATATGGGCGTTCGGCAGCTTCACCTTAATGATATGCGCGCCGAGCAGCGCCGCCATGTGCGCGGAATAGGCGCCGACGTCGAGTGCCAGCTCGCCCTCCTTCGATAGCGTGCCACCGCGCGGGTAGCTCCAGATCACCGTGGCGAGCCCCGCCGCGTCCGCCTCTGCACGCAGTTCCGCGATCCGGGTCATCGAGTCAAAGATCAGGTCGGAGCCCGGATAGATGGTGAACCCGATCGCCGCGCAGCCGAGCCGTAGCGCATCCTCCACGCTACCCGTCACCGCCTGCTGGATCGACGTCGCCCAGCTGTTCGAGCTGTTGAGCTTCAGGATCGTCGGAATCTGGCCGGCAAAGGTATCCGCCCCCGCTTCCAGCATTCCCAACGGCGCGGCGAAGGCGGACAACCCGGCATCGACGGCCAGCTGGTAGTGGTAATGCGGATCATAGGCCGGCGGGTTGACGGCGAAGGAGCGCGCCGGCCCATGCTCGAACCCCTGGTCGACCGGCAGGATGACCAGTTTGCCGGTGCCGCCGAGCCGCCCGTGCATCAGGATGCGGGCGAGATTGGCCTTCACCGCCGGGCTGGTGCCTTCATATTTGTCCAGAATGGCCTTGACGATCGGGGTCATGGGAAGCCTCCTTTTTGGGTCGGGTTTGTCGATCAGAGCATCAGCCAGCGCCGAAGCGCCTGGTCGACCTGCTCCATTCGTGTTGCAGATGCACGACCGATCACGTCGGTCAGCCTGTCGCGGCGGATCGACAGGACCTTGTCGACTTGGATCTCACATTCCGCGGTCAGGCCGGTATGGTCCTGCGGCGACAGCGCTACGCGAAACAGGGTCTCACCCCCCACTCTGGTGGTCAGCGGGCACAGGGTAATCGTGCCGTGGGTTTCGTTGAACAGATCGGACTGGACGACCAGAAACGGCCGCGTCGCGTCCGCGTCGTCCGTCGCTGCAGCCTCCGGGCCGCATGCCAGCACGATGGCGCCGCGCGTCAAGTCCATGCCGCGTCCTCGCGTTCGATCCGTTCCCAGCCCTGCCGGTCCGCATCATCGTCCCGCCGCGACGCACGCAGCGACTGACGGCGCGCCTCGCGGCGATACGCCTCGTCATGGAGATCGACATAGCGACGTACCGCCTCACGCGCGATGTCGCTCTTGCTGCGCCCCTGGGTACGCGCAACCGTGGCAAGCCGCTGCTCCAGTTCCTCGTCGAGCCTGACGCCGAGCATTTCACCTCACGTTTAACATGTTCAACATAGCGGGTCGGCAAGAGGACGGCAAGGTGATGATCAACCGTCCGAAACGGGCAGGAGTACGGGCGAAGCAAAAAGCGGCCCGCATCGATCTGATGCGGGCCGCTCCCATCGAATGACACAAACTTAGCAAAGGTGATCAGACCGACGAACAGTCGGGCCGATCACCGATCTGGCCGCGCACGGCGTCAGCGCGTCAGCGCGACCACCCCCGGCAGTTCACGCCCTTCCATCCACTCGAGAAAGGCGCCGCCGGCCGCGGACACGAAACTGAACTGGCCAGCCACCCCGGCCTGGTTGAGCGCCGCCACTGTGTCGCCGCCGCCAGCGACGGACACCAGGCTGCCGTCGGCGGTCAGCGCCGCCGCCATTTTCGCCAGCGACACGGTCGCCGTATCGAACGGCGGCGTCTCGAAAGCGCCGAGCGGGCCGTTCCACACCAGCGTCCGGCAGTTCTTCAGCACGTCGCCCAGCGCCTCGGTCGCGGCGGGGCCGACGTCGAGGATCATCTCGTCGGCGGCCACCTCATGGACGTTGACCGTGCGGGTTGCCGGGTTCGGCTTGAACTCGGTCGCGACCACCACGTCATAGGGCAGGTGAACGGTGCAGCCCGCGCGGTCCGCAGCCTCCATGATCTCCTCGGCGGTGCCGGTCAGGTCGTGCTCGCACAGCGACTTGCCGACATTCACCCCGCGCGCGGCAAGGAAGGTGTTCGCCATGCCTCCGCCGATGATCAGGTGATCGACCCGCGCAACGAGGTGCTTGAGCACGTCGAGCTTGCTCGACACCTTGGCGCCGCCGACCACCGCCGCCACCGGATGTTCGGGATTGCCCAGCGCCTTGTTCAAGGCGTCCAACTCGGCTTCCATGGCGCGGCCAGCAAAGGCCGGCAGGCGATGCGCCAGCCCTTCGGTCGAGGCATGGGCACGGTGCGCCGCCGAAAAGGCATCGTTGACATACAGGTCGCCGAGCGCGGC
>CAKTFL010000279.1 GCA_934555855.1 uncultured Sphingomonas sp.
GCCCGACAGGGTGCGGTATTCCGCCGCGCTCATCGTCGGCAGACGGCGGACAAAGGCAACCATCCGCGCCACCTCGTCGGGCCGATCCTTCGCTGCCCAGGCCGGCATCCCGGTCATTTTCACGCCGTGGGTGACGATCCAGTGCAGGTCGCGGTCGGTCCATTCGGGCAGGTGGTCCGGCAGCCACGGCGCAGGCGGCGTCGCGCGTTGCATCACCGGCGAGGGACGGCGGCCCGGCGCGCCGTGGCATACCGCACACGCCTGGGCATAGTGACCGGCCGCGCTGACCAGGCCGCGATCGTCGCGGACCGTCTCCGGCGTGCCTTCAAGCCAGCCATGCGTGCGTACCGAGTTTCGTGCCGCCCAATGCACGACGAGATCGGTAACCTTCCAGTGACCGCTTGAGGCGGCGACGTTGAACAGCCCCGACCAGGCGAACAGCAGTGCCGCTATGCCGAGTGCCAACAGCGTGACGATCGCACGCTTCCAGCTGATCCGTATCGTCATGCCGTCGCCTCCTCGCGCAGCACGCGCCCGAGCAGCCACAATCCGCCTGCCAGATAGCTAACGCCGCCGATCGCCAGCATGACCGCGCCGCCGAGCTGCTGGTCAACGAGCGCATCGAGTCCGGGCGCGGGGTGCATCGCCATCATCGCGTAGAGCGGGCGCGGCGCGAGCCCGATCAGCGCGCCGAGCAGGGTCATGTGCATCGCCGTCAGCAGCAGGGCGGCCACGCCCGCGGCAGGGGCGGCCAGGCTCGCGCGCCACAAGGCGATGCCCGCGCCAAGAAAGCTCGCCTGTTCGATCAGGCCGACCGCGATGCTGGAATCGGCGGCGTCGCGCGGGGCAGGGAGGTGCCATCCCCACACCAGCAGCAGCTCCGCCACCATCATCGCCAGCGGTCCGGCCGGGAAGATCCTGATGGGGCGCAGGCCGACAGCCAGCAGCGGCGCCGCCACCGCCACCGCTACCATATGCCCCGCCATATGCCCGCTCATTCCCAGCCCGGCGAACGCCAGCACCGTCCCGAACGCCGCCGCGATCATACCGGCGGCGGTCATCGGCAATCCTCCAGCATCAGGGCCGGCACGGCGGTGAACAGCACCGCGACGAAGGACAGCCCTGCGAGCAGCACCGTCGAGGCCGCAAGGAAGCGCAGCCGGTCGACCTCCGTTCCCTGTTCGTGCGGCGGGTTGTCGCCCGGAATGCGCGACTGCACCCAGGCGATCGTGCCCGAGCCCGCGATGATCGCGAGCGCGACGATCGTGCCGATCACGAACGCGACCGGAAAGCGCGCAAAGCTGCCCAGTTTGGCGCAGGCTACCGCTACCCATAGATAGCAGAACAGGAAATGCACCGCCCATACGCTCGGCGGCACGATCAGCGTCCACAGCGTCACCCGCAGCGCGCGTACCCGATCGCGCAGGCCCCGCTTCATGCCGCCCTCGGGAACAGGCCGATCGTGGCATAGGCGATGACGGCCGTGAACAGCAGGAAGTGCAGGTAGACGGTGATGTTTCTGAGGTCGGCGTCATGGGCCGGCGTCATCCGCCCCGCAAGGCTGCGCGCGAGCACATAGCCCTGCATGATGATGCCTACCCCGGCATGGGCCGCGGTCCAGATCGCCAGCGTCCAGACGATCGCGGGATAGACGTGGAGCGTCGGCTGAAGCCCGCTGAGCCATGGTCCGGCAAGCCCCGCCAGCCCGCTGGCCGCCGTTGCGATCAGGGAGACCGCGAGCAGCCCGCGCGCCATGCCGACGCGTCCGCGCGCATGGACCTCCCGCGCGGCGACGGTCGCCGCCCAACTCGCCAGCGTCAGCACGAGCGCCGCCATCGGCCAGAACGCGCCCGGCCCGTCGAGTCCGGCGCCGCTCGGCGGGAAGTCGGGCCGCGCGGTCCAGTAGAAGTAATACCCGAAGACGAGTCCCGAAAAGGCGGTCGCGTCCGCCATCATGGTGATGAACATCGCCCACCAGCCCGGCGCGGAGCCGCCCGAGATATAGAGCGGCAGCTCGATGCCATGGCCGATCGGCTTGCATGGCTTTTCCGGGATCTCGGCCGTGGTCCACAGCCATGTCAGCATCACCGCCAGCGTTGCCGCCGCGCCAGCCAGCGCCCACAAGTACAGGTGATAGGTGGTGAGGATGAACACGCTGCCCAGCGCGACGGCGGTCGCCATCGGCAGCACGCTCGGCGTGCCGAGCCGCAGCACCTGCACCGGCCGTGCGTCGAGGACGGAGGTGACAATCGTCTCGCGCCGCCCCTCCTCCGCATCGGGCAGGAAGAAGCGCCCTTCGTCCACCTTGCGAACGAAATCCTGCTGATCCCAGATCGGATAGCGGCTTTCGATCAGCGGCACCGAGCGGACGCCCCAATTCTCGCCATCGGTATCGGCCAGCCATTCCAGCGTTCCCGCGCTCCACGGGTTGCGCTTCGCCATGGCGCGGCGCGGGCTGAGCGCGAGGTCAAGGCACACCAGCGCTACGCCGCTTGCGAACAGATAGGCGCCAAGCGTCGAGGCAAGGTTGAAGCCGCCGATACCCAGTTCCTCGGGATAGGTGAACACGCGACGCGGCATCCCCATCAGTCCAGACAGATGCATGGGGAAGAAGGTGAGGTTGGCACCCGCGAACATGATCCAGAAGGCGGTGCGGCCGAGCCGGTCGGACAGCTTCTTCCCCGTCACCAGCGGCCAGTAATAATACAGCCCCGCGAACAGAGGCAGCAGCGTGCCGCCGATCAGCACGTAGTGCAGGTGCGCCACGACGAAATAGGTATCATGCGCCTGCCAGTCGAACGGCGCGACAGCCACCATCACCCCGGTCAGCCCGCCGATCACAAAGATCGCGATCGAGCCCGTGGCGAAAAGGAGCGGCGTCGACCACTTCACATGCCCGGCCCACAGCGTCGCGATGAACGCGAAGATCTGAACGCCGGTCGGAATCGCCACGGCTTCGGATGCGGCGGAGAAGAAGGCGAGGCTGATCTTGGGCAACCCGGTGGTGAACATATGGTGCACCCACAGGCCGAACGACAGGAACGCCGTTCCCACCGCCGCTAGCACGATCCACGGATAGCCGAGCAGGTGCCGCTGGGCGAAGGTTGGGATCAGCATCGCGAACAGCGCGATGGAGGGCAGGAAGACGATGTACACCTCCGGATGGCCGAAGATCCAGAACAGGTGCTGCCACAGCAGCGGATCGCCGCCGCGCCGCGCGTCGAAGAACGGCCAGTCGAGCAGGCGTTCCAGCTCGAACAGCACGTCGCCGGCGATCAGCGGCGGAAAGGCAAACAGGATCATCACCGCGACGACCAGGATGTACCAGGCGTAAAGCGGCATCAGGTTGAGCCGCATCCCCGGCGGGCGGCATTTCAGCACGCCGACGATCAGCTCCACCGCCGCGGCGACCGAGGATACCTCGATGAACGAGAGCCCCAGCATCCAGATGTCCGAGCCGAGGCCGCTGAGATCGGTGCGCGTCGTGTAGGGCGGGTACATGAACCACCCGCCGTCGGGCGCGGCGTCGAAGAAGATCGATCCGCACACGAACACGCCGCCGATCAGGAAGCTCCAATAGCCGAACGCCGACAGCCGCGGGAAGGGCAGGTCGCGCGCGCCGAGCAATTGCGGAAGCAGGATGATCGACACCGCCTCGAACATCGGCACCGCGAACAGGAACATCATCACCGAGCCGTGCAGCGTGAACAGCTGGTTGAACGTGTTCGCAGTGACCAGGTCATTGTCCGGCACCGCCAGCTGCGTCCTGACGATCAGCGCGAGCACGCCGGCGAACAG
>CAKTFL010000280.1 GCA_934555855.1 uncultured Sphingomonas sp.
ACCAGATCGCGCCCGCGCCGGGCGTCGACCCCGCCTCCTATTCGGTGCGCTGGACGGGGACGATCACGCCGCCCGCGCCGGGCAGCTACCAGTTCGCGATCGACACGCATCGCTGCGACATAGGTGGCGCGGGCGAGCGCTACACCGTGACGATCGAGGGCGCAGCGCCCTTTTCCGCGCAATCGGACTGCAAGGAACGCAGCCAGGGCGTGACCATGCCGGCGGTCAGCTTCGCCGACACCCGCCCGCGCACCTTTACGTTCGAGCTGTCACATCCAAAGGGACGATCAGGTAGCCTGTCCTTCGCGTGGAAGGCACCGCTGGACGCCCTGCGCGCGGAGGCTGTCAGGAGCGCGGCGAAGGCAGATGTGGTGGTCGCCTTTGTCGGCCTCAATGCCTGGCTGGAGGGCGAGGAGATGCCGCTCAAGGTGCCCGGCTTCGACGGCGGCGATCGCACCGATATCGGCCTGCCCGGCCCACAGGCGGCTCTGCTCGATGCGCTTGCCGCGACGGGCAAGCCGGTGGTGGTGGTGCTCCAGAGCGGCTCGGCCATCGCGCTGGGCGAGCAGGGGCGCAAGGCCAAGGCGGTGCTCCAGGCATGGTATCCGGGCGAGCAGGGCGGACAGGCGATTGCCGATATCCTGCGCGGCACGGTCAATCCGAGCGGCCGCCTGCCGGTCACCTTCTACGCGTCGGCCGGCCAGCTGCCCGCGTTCGGGAATTACGGCATGGCGAACCGCACCTATCGCTATTTCGGCGGACGTCCCGAATATGCGTTCGGACATGGCCTGAGCTACACCCGCTTCGCCTATTCGGGGCTGAAGGTCGCGGCGCCCAGCGTCGCTGCCGGCAGCGGCCAGACCGTGACGGTGCAGGTCCGCAATGCCGGCAAGGTGGCGGGGGATGAGGTGGCGCAGCTCTACCTGTCGGTGCCGGATCGTGCCGGCGTGCCGCTGCGCTCTCTCAAGGGCTATGAGCGCGTCCACCTGCAACCGGGCGAGAGCCGTACCGTCAGCTTCCAGCTGGACCCTCGCGTCCTCGCCTTTTCGGACGAGGCCGGCGTCATGCGGGTCACCCCGGCGTCCTACCGGCTATGGGTCGGCGGCGGCCAGCAGGACGCCGGCGCGCCGGGCCAGGCCGGACGTTTCTCGGTCACGGGAGCGGTGGCGCTGCCGCGCTGATAGCTGTCACCTAGGCGAAGCCCGGCATCCAGCTCGGGACGCTCAGTCAACTCCCCGTCATGCCGGGACAAGCCGGCATGACGGGACAAGCCGGCATGACGGGAACTCGCGTCTTCGTACCTCGATGAAGCGGGAACGTGGGATCAGCGGTTCCAGACTCCCCCGCGGGTGAACTACGCCGCCGATGCGCCCAGCCAGCCGGTGTCGATTTCCCGATCGCGATCGACAAAGCCGGTTTGTGCAATCATCCGGGGCTCGTCGAGCACGGTAATCCGCTTGCCGTTGCGCTCGATCAGGCCGTGATCCTCCATCTTGCCCAGCGTCCTGCTGACATGGACCTTGGTCAGGCCCACCGCATCACCGATATCGGTCTGGGTCAGCGGGAAGTCGAACGATTGCACCACGCCACCCGCGGTCACGCGCAGCCGTGCGAGCACGTCGAGGATCAGGGTCGACACGCGCTCCACGCTGTCCATCCGGCCGACGCTGGTCAGCCGGTCGGACAGGGCCACATTCTCCGCGGCCGACATGGTATAAAGCATTCCGGCCAGCCGAGGCTGCTCGCGGAACAGGCGGCCCAGATTCGCTTTCGACATCTCGGACACGATCGCGTCCGACACGGCGGTGAAGTCGTGCACGGCAAATGCCCAGGCCATGCTGGAGGTGCCCATCAGGTCGCCCGGAAAGTGAAAGCGCAGGATCTGCCGCGCGCCATTGGCCAGGCGGATGGCGGCGTGGAACCACCCCATCTGGACCACATACAGCGTGTCGCTCTCCTCGCCCGATACGAGCATCCGCTCGCCTGCGGCGATCCGTGTTTCACGTCGTTCGGCCCAGTCGAGCGCATCGCGCTCCGCCGCGCTGAGCGTGACATACCGCTCCAACCGTTGAACCAACGCGCTTGTCCGCATCGAACTCGTTCCTCCAACGTCACAAGCGCGGCCGGCGCGGAACAGTTCCTTTGGCGGTAACCCTATTTACTTCGCGCAACTTGGAAGGGGGCGAAGCTCTGGGCGACCGGCATCATCTCCATCGTGTTGATGTTGACATGGGCGGGCAGGGTGGCCGTCCAGAACACCGCATCCGCAATATCGTCGGCGGTCAGAGGCTGCATCCCCTGATACACCGCGTCCGCCTTGTCCCGGTCGCCGCCGAACCGGACGGCCGAGAACTCGGTGCCACCGCACATGCCCGGCTCGATACACGTGACGCGCACCGGCGTGCCGATCAGGTCGGAACGCAGGTTCAGGCTGAACTGGTGCACGAACGCCTTGGTGGCGCCGTAGACGTTGCCGCCCGGATAGGGGTAGCTGCCCGCCACGGAGCCGAGATTGACGACGTGACCCCGTCCGCGCGCGATCATGCCCGGCAGCACTGCGCGGGTCATATGGACCAGGCCGCGGCAGTTGGTGTCGATCATCCGGTCCCAGTCGTCGGGATCGGCATCGTCGGCCTTGCCCATGCCGAGCGCCAGGCCGGCATTGTTGACCAGGCAGTCGATGGCGGCGAAATCCTCAGGCAGGTGCGTCAGCACCGCAGCCATCGCCTCCCGGTCGGCGACGTCGAAGGCGAGCGGCAGCACCCGGTCCTCGCCGAGCTCGGCCACCAGCGCCTCCAGCCGATCCTGCCGGCGGGCGGTGGCGATCACCCGCGCGCCGCTCTGGACGAACCGCCGCGCGATCGCGGCGCCGAACCCGGCGCTGGCGCCAGTGACGAGAATAGTCTGGGGACCCATGCCGCTTCTCCTGTTTGTCGGGCGCGCTATCACGGTGGCGGATCGCTCGCCATGCCGGATCGTTGGTCGCCGCTGAAGGAGTGAGCCATGACCGACGGCATCAACACCGGCCCCAACAGCCGCCCGCTCAACGATACGATCGCGGGCACGGGGCCCGGCATCCCCGACGACGCGCTGGTGCCGGGCGAGGACGCGCTGCCGGAGGCGCCGAGCGACGAGGAGGTCGCGCGCGCGGCGGAGAAGCTGGGCGCGCCGATCGCGCCGAAACGGGATTAGGGACGCAGCCCGGTTACGGCGGGGATCAGGCGCCGACGTCCAGCAGCGGGCCGGTCCCGTTGAACAGACCCGCCTGATAGTCCCGGATCGCCTCGCCGATCTCCTCGCGCGTGGTCATGACGAAGGGGCCGTGCGCGACCACCGGCTCGCCGATCGGGTCGGCATGGCCGTAGAGCAGCACCGTATCCTCGCTTGCCTCCACCGTCACGCTGTCGCCGTCATCGTTCAGGGTCGCGAGGTGCCACTGGTTGACCTCGCGCCCGTCGATCGTGACGCGACCGCTTACGACGTACAGGAACACGCTGCGACCGCTCGGCGCCGGCAGGTCAACGCGGGCGCCGGGTGCTAGCTGCACGGTGGACATGAACACGCCGGTCAGCGAGCGGATCGGCCCGGTTTGGCCCGCATGTTCGCCGGACACGAGGTTAAGGGTGCCCAGCCCCTCCGCGATTAACAGCGCCGGAATGCCGTCCGCCTGCACGCCGGTATAGCGCGGCTCCGTCATCTTCAGCCGCGAGGGCAGGTTAACCCAGAGTTGCAGGATTTCGAGCGGTCCGCCCGTGCGCTTGAACTCCGGCGGTGACACCTCGGCATGGAT
>CAKTFL010000281.1 GCA_934555855.1 uncultured Sphingomonas sp.
CTGTGATATCGTTGAAGGTGATCGCGACGAAGCGCCCGCTGGGGTCGACCCTTGAGAAGTACACGCTGAACCAGCGATCAACGTCGCGCTGATGATCTTCGACCCGGATCGGCTCGCCAGTCTTCGAAACGCTCTTGTAGCGGTCGAGCCAGATATCTTCGACGCCGGGAAGTACTTCCCGCACCGAACGACCGATGACGTTGAAGACTCCCCCTTGGCGCTCGTACGCGCTGTTCACTTGGCGGAAGATCATGTCGACAATCTCTCGATCATCATCATAGAGCATTTCGACGATGGCCAATCCCTCATCGATTGAATCGAACAAGGTGCGAAGCCTTGCTTCGCTCTGCCTCAGCGCTTCGCTTACTCGCTCGCACTCAACGGCGCGCTGCTCGGCAAGAGCAAGGAGGCGCCGAAGATGGGCGCAGGTCTCTTCAGGCATGCTGAACCTTAAGGCACGCTGCCGCGGTGGAACACCCAGAAGACGTTGGATCAGATTGGCTGGATTTCACGCCAGCACAGCAATCTTGGTGTCCCTAACAAAATGTACGATATAAATATCATAGGTTATTGCGCTTCTTCTATTGTCTAAAATCACGAGCAAGTGCTCTATATTGAATTTTTCGTCTTCCAGAGATGAGTGCGCTCTAATTAATATTCTTTCTTTCTTCCGAGTGACCTGATATATGTTTATTTATATTCCCTGCCGTGTGCCCCTAAAACTCACCAAATATCTTAGTGAGCTGGCACGATGCCCGGATCAAACCTTTGGAAGCTCGAAGGCGGAAACGCGCTATTGCTGGAAAACAACGATTTCCGTCTATCGGTCCAGCAGAAATCGGGTTGGGCCCTGTTCCGGGTCTGGCAGCATTTCCGGCAGCAGCCGGCCCATCCGCCAGTCATGGTGATGTCGGGCGTCAGGAACAGCGTTCGGGAAGCCATGGCCGCCGCAGAAAAAGCGCTGTCGCGGATGACCGTCGTCCTGATCCAGGGTCAGCCCTCGACCGCCGGCGTGCGGAACGGCAGCCCCCTGCTTCTGCGCGACGATCCCGCGCGACAGGCCGTTGACGCACATCATGTAGCCCGATTAGCGACCTGATGGGGGCGCACAGGTCCGGTAGCGGCCAACGCCACCCCTTTCTGACCCGGTTGCATCGATCCGCGCTGGTCGGTGAGGCGGAGTTGAACGCTTTGGGCAGTCTGTTCACGGTTCCCCGCCCCGTCGCCACCGGAACCGACCTGTCGGACGGCCGGGATCGGGCGGCGCGACTGCATGTCCTGTTGAGCGGCTGGGCCTGCCGCTACAAGACGCTGGCGGACGGCGGCCGCCAGATCACCGCACTGCTGCTGCCGGGCGACGTTTGCAACCTCGATAGATTGTACATCGACGACGCCGACTACACCGTCGGCATGCTGTCGGACTGCATGGTCGCGAGCCTCGATTGCTCGGCGGTTCGTGGCCTCGCCGCGCGCCATCCCGGCGTGGCCTGGGGTCTGGGCTGGCTAGGGGCGGTGGAGAACGCCGCTTTGACCGAGCACACCGCCTGTCTCGGCCGGCGTTCGGCCCGCGAACGTCTCGCCCACTTGTTGTGCGAGTTGTTCCAGCGGCTGGAGGTGACCGGGTTTACCCGTGAGAACGGCTATGCCCTGCCGTTGACGCAAACCGAACTGTCCGACGTGCTCGGGCTCACCCCGGTTCACGTCAACCGGGTCTTGCAAGGGTTGCGCGGCGAAGGGTTGATCACGCTGAGGGGTGGCAGGCTGACCGTCCTCGATTGGCCCCTGCTTTGCGCGGTGGCGGAGTTCAATCCGAACTATCTCCGGCTCGGAAAGATGGACGGACCGGACGCCGTGCGCGACCCACCATCCGAGGCCCCCGCGCCCATTGCCCGGTCTGGAGCGAAGCGCTTCAGCGCCCATGGCATCGTCCAATGACGGACGTCGCCGGTTCGACGGTCGAACCGTCCAGCCTCGCTTTCGGCGGCCGGTCGGCGGAACCCGGTGACGGGGCCCCTGCAACGATCGCGGAATGGATGCTGTCGGAGAGCAGCACCGCGGCAACCCTGGTCGACGGACCCGACCACCGTCACCTTGAGCCCAGGTCACTGTGAACCCGTCCAGCACGGACCAGAACGCGTCCGTTCCGCTCGGCGCGCAAGTGGAACGCCTGCGACGCCACGCGGAGATTCTGACGGACTTTGCGCGCCTGGCCCCCGACGCCAGCAGCGTGGATCGCCTCCTGCAGATCGCCTGCGTCCAGGCGGCCCGCGGCATCGGCATCAGCCACTCCAAAGTCACGCGCTACCGCCCCGAAACCGGCGACCTGTTGATGGTGGCCGGCGTCGGCTGGAAGCCGGGCGTGGTGGGGCAAGCCACGTTCGGGACGGACCTCGCCTCGCTGCCCGGCCGTGCTCTGCGCACCCGCCAGCCCGTAGCCGTCGAGGACGTGCCAAACGATCCAGAGTACCGTTACTGTCCGGTCCTGCGCGAGCACGGCATCGCCTCGGCGCTCAACGCTCCGATCGTCATCGACGGCACCGTTTGGGGCGTGGCCGAAGTTGATTGTGAGGCACCGAGGCCGTTCGGCGGCGATGACGTGCAGTTCCTGTCCGCCCTGGCAAACATACTCGGGCTGGCTTTGTACGGCCGAACACACCTTCAACGCGCCATCGAGGCCGAGGCCAGCACCGCGCTGGCCCTGAGCCAGGAGCGGATACTGCTGGACGAACTGCGTCACCGTGGCAGAAACGACCTTCAGCTTATCCTGGCCATGCTGGTGATGCAGAAACGCAAGCAAACCGACGAGCTGGCGCGGCACAGCTTCGACCAGCTCATGGACCGGGTCGCCGCGGTCAGCATGGCCCACGACCAGCTCGCGCCAGGTTGGAGCACGGCCAGGGTAGAACTGTCCGACTACCTCCAGGCGCTTTGCGGAAGCCTGGGCAAACGCCGCGAAGGGGTCTGGATCGAGGCGCGCGTGAGCCCGATTGAGATGCCGCACGAGCGGGCAGTCCCACTGGGTTTGGTCGTGAACGAGCTGGCAACGAACGCGCTAAAATACGCTTTTCCTGACAACCGAGGCGGAACAATCCAGGTCAGCTTCGAGGTCACCCCCCATGGGGAAGGCTGCCTGCGGGTACGCGACGACGGCGTTGGAATGGGACCACCCCGCCCCGGCGGTTCGGGCACCGAGCTGGTCCGACGTCTTGTTCAACAGATCGGCGGCCGGGTGGAACAAGAAAGGGTGGAGCCTGGCGCCGGCACGGGCTTCATGATCCGCTTTCCCTTGGTGACCTGAACTTTCATCTGGTTCTCGTTCGGATGTCCGGACCCCACTCCGAGAAACCATAAACCTCGTTGGGATTGACCACGAGAATGCGCTGCCAAGTCGAGGCGGACACAACCCAGGCCATCGCAATGTCCAGAAGGGCAGCATCGTCGGGTTTGTCGTCGGCCGACTTCGTCGGGTGCGGCCAATCGCTGCCCCAGAGCAAACGTTCAGGTGCGGCCCGCGCCAGGGCCGCGGCCACGAAGCCAGCGTCGGCGTAGGACGGTGGCCCGGAGCGGCTGCGGATGTAGGGACCGGAAATCTTCACCCAGGTCCTCCCCCGGTCAAGCAGTCGCCGGATCGTGCCGAAAGCGGCGCTTTCCAGCCCCGCGGGCTGCGGCACCTGACCGAGGTGGTCCAGCACGAGGCGGCAGGGCAAGCCGGCCAGCACCGGCTCCAGCGCGACGAGTTGCGCCTCCGAAGCGTTGAGCTGGACGTGCCAACCGAGCGCCGCGATGCGC
>CAKTFL010000282.1 GCA_934555855.1 uncultured Sphingomonas sp.
GTCGCGGGCGCAGACCAGCCGACGCTCCCGCTCGTCCCACAGCGCAAAGGAAAACTCGCCGAGCAGTTGGTCCGTGCACTCGTCACCCCAGCGACGGTAGGCGGCGGCGATGATGGCGGCCGGCGTCCTGTCGCCAGGACCGAGCGCAAGTCGCGCGCCGAGATCGTCCGCATTGTCGATGCGCCCGTCGCAGACTACCGCCAGTCCGTCGGCGATGTGGACCGAGCCACCCGCTTCGCCCAGCGCCGTGCCGCCGTCGCTCCACCAGACCAATTGCCCGCGAGCGGCCATGGCGGCGGACACACTGGTCAACGCCCCGCCGGCCAGGTCACCGCCAGCCCTGTGCATCATGGCGGCAAAGGCTGTCACGAAGCCGTTCGCCCGAGGTTCGTCAGCGTCGTGAAGTGTTCCAGATTCTCTTCGGCCCCGCCGATCAGGACCCGCTCGTCCTCGACCAGCCAAGCATGAGCCCTCATGCTGGTGCCGTCACGGATGACGCCGATCCGAATGTGTGTTTCACGCCCGCCGCGAGCGCAAAGATATTGGGCCGCCAGCGCCTGAGTCAGGCACGTCGCCTTCGGGATCAACCGCGCGGTGTGATCGACAGCCCACATCGCCAGCCACAGCTGCAACTCGCTGCCCTTCGCGCCCGACGCGGCGGGCACCCAGTTCTTCAGTTTCCGATAGGGAAAGATGAACAGGCCGATTCGGAAAACAAGCACCACCAGCCCGGCGTGCAGAAAGACCGGCCAGTGACGACAGGCAAGCCGGATTTTCCTACGCAGTCTGTGCATTCTCGATACTGACAAGACCGCGATCGCCGAGGCTCCGCAATAGCGCGTCGAGATCGCGGGCGCTGCGCTCCGCATCGACGTCGAACGCGTCAAGGATGATGGTTCGCAGGTCGGCGACCGTGCGAGGTTCCGTCAACGCCTGCCAGATATGCGTTCCGACCACGTTGAGCTTGTAATATCGGCTTTTTTCCAGGTCCAGCAATGCACTGTCGCCGTCCAGCGCACAGGAAACCACACCGCTGTTCGCGGAGATGATCGCCGTTGTCGGTAAATTGCCCATCAAAGCCTGCCCCTTACTCGGCACGGCCCCGGCCAGTCGATCAGGCCGAGCCGCAAAAACTCAGGCCGCCATCCTGCAATGGCAGTTCACACCAAAGAATAAAGACCTGTCGATTTTTGCCGTTCTAGGCGCGGCACACCTCAGTGTCCGCCAGCCCAGCCTGGCCGCGCTTCCATGGGGCCTGAGCAGGCAGGTCCGATCCAGCCCGTCAAAAACAAAGAAGCGGACGCAGGGTACTGCGTCCGCTTCTCCGAAACACCGCTTTCCCTATCAGGAAAAGGTCAGCTGACCGCGCGGGGTGTTGACCGGGAAGGTCGCATCCAGGCTGTCGCCGTTCTGCGTGCCCTGCGTCAGGGTCTCGAACGAACCAACTTCAACCAGCTCCGGCGTCTCGTAAACCGTCTTTTCCATAAAAGCCTCCCAATACGTCCACTTGCAAACGGACCACCGCGATTGCAGACCGAGATTTAAGTGGGGGCCACGAAACCGTCAAGCGTTGATAAGTGATTAACGTGCGTTTCAAGGTGGGACATACTTAATAAAGGCAAGTAATAGGCAAGTTAAAGTTGAAGTGGTGCAGGGCCTGCGAGTCGCAAAGATTGTCAAGGGAGGAAGAATGCGAACCGAACCGAACCGGATCGGGCCTGAACAGACGGCGCGGCGGGGCTGCCGTTCCTCTGCCATCGTCCCGACCTGCTCGATAAAGTTCCTGATCAGGAGCAACGATCGCGCAAGAACCGCCAACTAGACGACAGACATGCCCATCTTCATCGAATCAACGTTTCGGGTGTCGGACCCAACCATCAATGTGCTGCTGTCCGCCATCGCCGCCGCGATCAACAACGACGGCAATGGCCGCGCGCCCACCGACGACGTCGACTGGACGCAACTTACTCGACTGGCAGCAGCCAACAAGCTGCCGACTGTCGTTCAACGCGGCCTTGCGGTCATGAACATCGAGGCGCCCACGATGTTCCGTGACGCCGCCCTCACTTTTCGCAACAGCACCTTGCAGCGCAACTCGGGCAACCTGTCCACCCTGGCCCGCCTTGCGCCGGCGCTGGACAATGCCGGCATTCCCTTTGCCGTGTTCAAGGGGCCGTTGCAGCAACAGGCCCTGTGGGGCGACCACTTCCTGCGCCCATCGGGTGACATCGACATTCTGACCCATTCGGCCGATTTCGACCGGGCGGCATCGGTGCTTCGCGAGCTGGGCTATGTGATGCCCGACGAGTGCGACTCGCCGTGGTGGCGCCACTTTCTGGGCGAGCAGCATTTCTTCGCCCCCGCCGGCAACCTGGCCGTCGTGGACCTGCATCACCGGGTGCAGCAGCCCGGTTGCCCCGCGCCGCGACACCTTGCCGACTATCTCGATCGCGCGGAGCGGGTGTTGCTCGGCGGAGTGAAGGTGCCGACGCTGCCGCGCGTCGACGCCACGCTTCTTTCCTCGATCAGCCTGGTCAAGGCGATCTTTCACCGCGAGCCGGCGGGCAGCTATATCGCCGATCTCGCCATGGCGGTCGGCCGGATGGGGGAAGAGGAACGGCACGAGCTGACCGCGCTTGCCCGACGGCAGGGCATGGTGGCGACCCTTCGCCTGGCGCTGCGGTGCACGTCGGGTCTGCTCGGCCTGCCCCTCACGAGCGGGCTCCCCGCCCCCGCCCGGCGTTCGGCCCTGGACGGCGCGCTGGCCCGGCTGGTGCTCGCGCCCTGGCAGGACGACATCAGCTGGCCGCGCAGGCGAGAGCTGCTGTGGGAATTGTGCGACGGCGGGCCCTTCCGGCGGGCCGCGACCTTCGCCGGGGAGACGGCCTGGGCGCTGGCCAGCGAGGGCGCCCATCGGTTCTGGCATTCGCCGCGGCAGGAGCAGCCGCACCCGGCACCCGCGGCCTAGCAGCGCGGGACGAAGCCGGTCCGACGTAGCGGCTTATCGCGTGCGCTGGCCCCGCTGCGCTGCCGCGTCGCTCCACCGTCCCGGCAAGGCCCAGGCCCTCACATAATCCACCGTCATCCGAGCCGGGAACCTGGTCGACGAATCGGGACTACCCGGCCAATACCCTCCCACGGCCAGGTTGATCAGCATGTGCATCGGCCGATGCGCGTCGGGCGGGGTCGGCCCGGCAAAGACCTTGCGCCCGTCGAGATAAAATTCGATCCGGTCCGGCAGCCACAATGCGCCATAGCGGTGAAAGCCGTCGGGATCGAACACCCTGTTCTTTCCCGCCGGGCCCGCGCCTGCACGCGAGTGCACGGTCGTATAGGCGGTCGACGGTTCGTGCCCCAGCACTTCCATCACGTCGATCTCCGGGGGCCAGCTGTCGTCCTCCGGCAGCATCCAGAATGCCGACCATAGGCCGCGCCCGGCCGGCAGGCGTGCCCGCACCTCGAAATAGCCATAAGTCTGGCTGAAGCTGCGCCGGGTGGTGATGATGCCGGACGAATAGCGCACCTTTTCGATGGGCCCGTATCGGCGCTGTTCGGGTGTCAGCCGGGCGATCCGGGCGCGGACGCGTCGGAGAGCTTCGGCCGGCAAGGGCCGGGCCTCGATCGTCAGCATCCCGTTCCTGACGGCAAGGGGCCGGATGCCGAGCCCCAGGAAATCTGGATCCATGTACAGCTGTTGCTCGCCATTGCTGGGCAAGGTGCGCTGTTGCACTGGCGCCTCCCGGCCCGGCTCGC
>CAKTFL010000283.1 GCA_934555855.1 uncultured Sphingomonas sp.
GGTCATGCTCGTTCCGTTCCGGATAAGGCAGGGCGCCCGGCCTGGCGACTGCGACGAAGGTCGCGATGGTCGCGCCGGCACCGGGGCCGGATAGTGGTCACCGGCGGATGGTCGGCCTGTGGCGATTTCGGGAACGGAGACGGTCGATGCGGCGTGAACGGATGGGCGACGATCGGCCGCGCGCGATCGTCCTGATGGGGGTCAGCGGCACCGGCAAGTCGACCGTGTCGGAACGGCTCGCTGGCCAGCTGGACTGCCCCATGCTGGAGGGCGACGATTTCCATGCTCCGGCCAGCGTGGCCAAGATGCGGGCCGGGCAACCGCTGACCGATGAGGATCGCTGGCCGTGGCTCGACCGCCTCGGTGCCGCGATCGGCGGGGCGGCGCGGGGGCGGGGGATCGCGGTGGCGGCCTGCTCCGCGCTCCGGCGCGTTTATCGCGAGCGGCTGGCGGGGGCGGCGGTTGTGCCGATCCATTTCGTGCTGCTCGACACCCGCCGCGATGAGATCGCGCGGCGATTGGAGGCTCGCGCCGGCCATTACATGCCCGCAAGCCTGCTCGACAGTCAGCTGGCGACGCTGGAGCCGCCCGGCAGCGACGAATGCGCGCTGACGATCGATGCCGCACGCCCGCCCGACCTGCTGGGCGCCGACATTCTCGACTGGATGGGAATGTCTCCCCCGCGCGGCTGATCGGCGGTCGATCGTCACGGCATCAACCGCTTGCGCCCCTGCGATAGGTGCCAGCGCATCGCCAGCGCGGCGCCGTCGGCATCCTGGGCGCGGATCGCATCGACGATCGCGTCATGTTCCTCCATCATCGCGCCGATCACCTCGGGCGGGCGCGAGCGCGAAATGTCCACCCCCGCGCGCAGGATCTGCATCACCGCATCGTGCAGATGGTCGAACACCGGCATGAAGGCGGCGTTCGCGGTCGCCTCCACTATCGCGCGGTGGAGCAGCCAGTCCTCGTCGTGCGCGGGCGCGTTCGACAGCAACGCGGCGCGCAGCGCGGCCAGCGCCCGCTCGATCGCGTCGAGCTGCTGGTGAGAGCGCCGTTGTGCCGCCAGCCGCGCCGCCTCCGCCTCCAGCACGAAGCGGACTTCGTAGGTGCCGAGCGTGGTCGCCAGCCCGTCCATCGCGACATGGGTGCCCAGCCGCTCCGACGGGCGGCGCTTCACATAGGAGCCCGCGCCGCGCCGCGCCTCGGTGATCCCGTCCGAGGCGAGGCGGGCCAGCGCCTCGCGGACGATGGTGCGCGACATGCCGAACAGCTCGGCCAGCCGAGCTTCGGAGGGCAGGCGGTCGCCGCTTTCCAGCCGGTCGTCCCTGATGATCCCGACGATCGCCGCATAGGCGCGATCGGCCAGCCGCCAGCCGCGCCGCCGGGCCATTCCGGCCTCCGTCGCCCCGCCATTCAGGGGACCATTCAGAGGACATGGTCCAGCCCCATCACCATGATCAGCCCGACCACGGAGATCGCCGTTTCCAGCAGCGACCAGGTGCGGAAGGTGTCGGCGGTGCTGGTGCCGACATAGCTCTTCACCAGCCAGAAACCGGGATCGTTGACGTGGCTGAAGAACACCGATCCCGCGCCGATCGCCAGCACCACCAGCTCGGGCCGCACGCCCGATCCCGCGACCACGCCCGACATGACGCCGACAGCGGTGATCGTCGCCACCGTCGCCGATCCGGCAGCCAGGCGGATGCCGACCGCGACCAGCCAGCCGAGCAGCAGCGGCGAGATGGCGTGCATCAGCACCAGCCGCGCCAGCAGGTCGGACAGGCCGGCGCTGACCAGCACCTGCTTCAGCGCGCCGCCCGCGCCGATCGCCAGCAGGATCGCGCCCGCCGCGCCCATCGTCTCGTGCCACACCGCCTCCTGGATCGCCGCATCGCGCAGCCGCCGTCCGAACAGCAGCGGCAGCGCCACCAGGTTGGTGAGCAGCAGCGCGATCACGGGATTGCTCGCCGCCGCCAGCGCCGGCGCTTCGTTCAGGCCGGGCACCAGCCGCCCCAGCTCACCCGTGGCGATCAGCAGGACGGGCAGCAGCACGATCAGCAGCGACACGGCGCGCGGCGGCGTGGCGATCGCCAGCTTGTGGTCGTGCAGCACCGGCGGCGTCAGCCGCACGCCCCGCGTCGTCGCCATCGCCAGCAGCGGCCCGGCGATCACCGCGGTCGGGATGGCGATCAGGATGCCGTACAGCATCGTCCGGCCGAGATCCGCGCCCAGCGCCTCGACGGCGAGCAGCGGCCCGGGATGCGGCGGCACCAGCGCGTGAACCACGCCCAGCCCGGCCAGGGCGGGCATGATCAGGCGCAGCTTCGCCGCGTCGCGCTCGGCCGCGTCCGGGCCGGTCATCGCCTCCGCCGCCGCGACCACGATCGGCAGCAGCAGGACCAGCCCCGTTTCGAAGAACAGCGGCAGGCCGATGACGATAGCGATGGCCAGCGTCGCCCAGGGCGCGGCGCGCGCGCCGGTGATCTGCAATGCGCCCCTGGCCAGCGAGGCGGCCGCGCCCGACAGGTGCAGCATCGCGCCGAGGGACAGGCCCAGCGCCACGACCAGTCCGGTGCCGCCGATGATGTCGCCGACCCCCTTCTGCACCGCCTTCGCGGTATCGGCGAGGGGTAGGCCGGCGAGCAGGCCGACGGTGAAGGCGCCGCAGAGCAGGGCGATGAACGGGTGCAGCCGCCCCCGCACGATCATCAGCACCGCCAGCAGAATGCCCGCCAGCGCGGCCGTCACCAGGCGAATGTCACCCCCCGTCACCGCCGAACTCCCAGCCGAACGCTCCACACGCGATCACGCGACGCATCGGTCATCTCGCACCCCCCTCCCATCTGTTTCGGCACTTTTGCCATATGACATAGCTGTAGGACAGGTTTTTTGCGGACGGGTAACGGATAAGACTTGATCGGGCCCGATCGCCGGGACCATAACCGCAAATCTGTCCAACGACTCCTTGGCCAAACGGGAGCGTCGGATCGGCGAAAGCCGACCAGGAGGAGGATGACGATGGAAGGGACCGTCCAAGACGTTCGTCAATCAGCACCGGCCGCCGCGATCGCGCGTCAGCTGCCGCAATTGACCCCGACTCAGGTCAAGGTGTTGCGGGGCGTCCATTCGGGTCTGCTCAACAAGCAGATCGCGTTCGACCTCGGCATCACGGAAGCGACGGTTAAGGCGCACATGACCGCGCTCATGCGAAAACTGAACGTCCGCAACCGGACCCAGGTGGCGATCGCCGCGCAGGTGCTCGGCCATCAGGTATTCTGACGGCGCGTACACGTAAAGAAGGGGAGACGAGGAATGAGGGCGAGCTGGCTGTCGGGTGCGGCGGCGGTGATGGTCATGCTGCCGGCGCCGGCGGTTGCCCGGACGACATCGGTCTATCTCACCGCTCCGAACGATCCGCGCGCGATCACCGTCAAGGGCGCAGGGGACGGCCGCGCGGATGACAGCGCCGCGATCCAGGCGGCGATCGACGCCGCGGCGGAGGGCGGCCATGGCGGCGTCGTCTTCCTGCCTTCGGGCCGCTACCGGATCAGCCGCACGATCTTCGTCCGCTCCGCCGTGCGAATCTTCGGGGTGGGTGCGACCCGTCCCGAAATCGTGCTGGGCGAGCGCAGCGCCGGCTTCGGGTCGGGCGTGGCGGCGATGCTGAGCTTCACCGGCGAGGACCAGTATCGTGTCGGCAAGGCGCCCGTGCCGCCGCCCCCCAGCGTGCCCT
>CAKTFL010000284.1 GCA_934555855.1 uncultured Sphingomonas sp.
GGCGGGCAGCTTGCGCGCCAAGCCTTCGGTCGAGGCGTGCGCGCGGTGCGCGGCGGAAAAGGCGTCGTTGACGTAGAGGTCGCCGAGCGCGGCGAAGCGATCGACCACCGCCGGATCGTTCTTCTCCTCACCACCGAAGAAACGCGTATTCTCCAGCACCGCGATGTCGCCGGGCTGAAGCGTGGCAACCGCGTCCGTCGCCCCTTCCCAGTCGATATAGCGAACCGGGCGGCCCAGGACCGTCTCGTAGGGCTTGGCGACCCTGGCGAGCGACATGTCGGGATGGGGAACGCCCTTGGGCCGTCCGAAATGAGCAAGGACGAGGACGATCGCACCCCGGTCCGACAACTCGGACACGGTCGGCAATGTCGCGCGAAGCCGGGTGTCGTCGGTGACGGTGCCATCGGCCATCGGCACGTTCAGGTCCTCGCGGACCAGCACGCGCTTGCCGGCAACGTCGCCCATGTCGTCCAGCGTCCTGAAGGCTCTGGCGGTATTATCCTGGCTCATGGCGTTTCGATCCTGATTAGGTCACCGACGGCGATGCTGCCGCCCTGCTTCACCCGGGTACATGCGCCCGCTCGCCAGTCGGGCATCAGCGCGGCGAACAGTCCAAGCGCCACCTTGTCCATTCGGTGACAAGGATCGCACTCGACCGTGACTTCCAGCACCACCGCGTTGCCGATGCGGATCAGCGCGCCGGGACGCTGCGGCAGGTCGACGCCGTCGACCAGCAGGTTGACCCGCCGCTCCTGCCACGGGATCGACAGGTCGAGTTCGGCCATCGCCGCATCCCAGTCGACCCGCTCCATCAGCGTGACCTGGCGCCGGCCCTTGCCGCCCGGCTTCACCGCGCCGCGGCAATCGCCCGATACGCCGCGCTCGACGCTAATCTCGACCGCCGTCAATACCTCCATTGGAGCCTTGGGATAGGCGTGGCGGGCAATTCCCGCGAGCGCGCCCGTCCCCTGCTCCGCCCCGGTCGCCACGCTGAGGGCGAGCGCAGTCACCGCGTCAGAGGAACTTTGCCATTGCCGTCGCGGTGTCGACCATGCGGTTCGAGAAGCCCCATTCATTGTCGTACCAGCTGACGACCCGGACCAGCTTGCCGTCCATCACTGCCGTTTCCAGGCTGTCGACCGTAGAGGAAGCGGGGGTATGCTGGATGTCGATCGAAACCAGCGGCTCGTCGGAATAGACGAGGATGTCCTTCAGCGGGCCGCTCTCGGCCGCCGCCTTCAGGATTGCGTTGACCTCTTCCTTGCTGGTGTCGCGCTTGGGCTGGAAGGTCAGGTCGACCAGGCTGCCGTCCGGCACGGGCACGCGTACCGCCGACCCGTCCAGCCGTCCCTTCAGCTCCGGCAGGACCTCGCCCACCGCGCGCGCCGCGCCGGTCGTGGTCGGGATGATGCTCATCGCGGCCGCCCGGGCCCGGCGCAGGTCGGGGTGGATCTGATCCAGGATCTTCTGGTCATTGGTATAGGCGTGAACGGTGGTCATCAGGCCGCGCTCGATGCCGATCGCATCGTTCAGGACCTTGGCCACCGGCGCCAGGCAGTTGGTGGTGCAGCTGGCGTTCGACACGATCGTGTGCTCGGCGGTCAACTGGTCGTGGTTGACGCCGTAGACGACCGTCAGGTCCACCTTCTTGCCCGGCGCGGAAATCAGCACCTTCTTGGCGCCCGCGTCCAGATGCTTCTGGCAGCTGTCACGATCAGTGAAGAAGCCGGTGCATTCCAGCACCAGGTCGACGCCCAGTTCCTTGTGCGGCAGGTTCGCCGGATCGCGCTCGGCGGTGACACGAACGCGCTTGCCGTCGATGACGAGATCGTTGCCCTCTGCATGGGCATCGCCCGGCCACTTGCCATGGACGCTGTCGCGCTTGAACAGCCAGGCGTTCGACTTGGCGTCGGCCAGGTCGTTGATCGCCACCAACTCCAGCGCGTCGCCGCCACGCTCCAGCATCGCCCGCGCGACCAGGCGACCGATGCGCCCGAAGCCGTTGATCGCAACCTTCACCGCCATGCCTCATCACTCCTGGTGCTGGAAGCGCCCCCACGGGACGCCACGGACGCGCAGCCTTTGGCGGGCGGGACTGGCGGCTGTCAACCATCCTCGCCCACCCTCGGGTTACCGCAATTGCGGGTTGTGGTGCTGGCCCGCCGTGCCTATCGCGACACGGACCATGGCAGAGCCCTCCCCCAGCGCCGCCGCCCGGATCGATGCCGCGATCAGCCGCATCGAGGCGGCGGTCGCCGCACGCGCCGCAGATGCCCGCACGCTTGCTCAGCGTCACGCCACGCTGAGGGAGCGGATGACCGAGGCGGTTGCCTCGCTCGACGACGCCATCGGCTGCGCGCCCGTCGCCGACGCGAAGCCCGCCGCCCCGCGCGGAAAGCGGGATTGATGGCACAGGTCACGCTGACGATCGGCGGCCGTCCGCACCGCGTATCCTGCCGCGACGGCGAGGAAGCGCGGCTCCAGATGCTTGGCCGTATGCTCGATGAACGCTGGGCCTCGGCCGAGCGCGCCGCCGGCCTGAACACCGAACGCGCCTTTCTGTTCGTGGCGCTGATGCTCGCCGACGACCTGGACGAGGTGGAAACGCGCCCGCCACCCGGCGCCGCCGTGACTGATGCCGCCCTCGCCCGCATTGCCGACCGACTGGAAAGCCTCGCGGCGGCTCTTGAGCAGTCGGCGCCGAGCGCTTAGATTGGCCGGCGGCGGGTACTGCCCGGTGCGAGCCTATTTTATCCCTGAGGCTATTCATCATCCATGGGGGCTGTCCCTGCACAGATCCTGGTCTGACGTACATGGTCCCCACCTGACGTACTGGGCGTCAGTGGATACTCCGGCAAACGGCCATGGCGGTCCCGCCACCCGCCCCCTCCGCTAAGCAGGCGTTGAGGCGCACACTGCGCGCCGCGCGGGCGGCGGCGCGCGGCACGCATGTGCCCGTGCCTTCATTGTTTACCGAGCGGCTTAGCCCCGGATTGGTCGTCGCGACCTATCGCCCCGTCGGCAGCGAGGCCGATCCGGCCGCACTGGTCGAGGCCGCACGCCGGGCGGGCTGCACGCTTGCCCTGCCCCACGTCGCGGATCGCGAGACGCCGCTGCGCTTCCTGTCCTGGGACGGCGAACCGCTAGTCGCGGGACCGTTCGGCCTGTCCCAGCCCGCCCTGCACGCGCCGGAGGTGGCGCCCGACCTCATCCTGACGCCGTTGGTCGGTTTTGATCGGGGGGGAAGCCGGCTCGGCCAGGGAGCGGGTCATTACGACCGGGCTTTCGCCGTCCATCCCCATGCCTGGCGGGTCGGCGTGGCACTTTCGGTGCAGGAGGCCGCCAGCCTGCCATCCGACCCATGGGACGTACCGCTCCATGCCGTCATCACCGAAAAGGAGTGGATTGTCGTGACGGAACACGCCTGGTGACGCCGAGCTGGCGCAAGCCCGCAGGAATATTCCTGATCCTCGCGCTGATCGTGATCTGGTCGGTGCTGGTCGCGAGTGCTTCAGAGTTGGTCGGCCGCTGGAACGGTGTCGTGCAGCTCGGCTTCTACCTCGTCACGGGCGTGATCTGGATTGCGCCGCTGAAACCGCTGCTTCGCTGGATGGAAACGGGCCACTGGCGATGATCGCTTGTGCGGAGATACCATTCCCGCAGGGGAAATGGCGCGAGTGACGGGGCTCGAACCCGCGACCTCCGGCGTGACAGGCCGGCGCTCTAACC
>CAKTFL010000285.1 GCA_934555855.1 uncultured Sphingomonas sp.
TCGAGCGCATCCCGACGAACCGCCACCCCGGCGAAGGCCGGGGGATCGCGTTGCCCGAGGCTGACCCGGCCAGCCCAAACCATCACCCCGGCGCAGGCCCGGGTCCAGCTTCGGGCCGATCGCGACTGGACCCGGCCTGCGCCGGGGTGGCGGATGATCCGACGGGATCGCGCCCCTAACCGACCCGTCAGAACCGGACCGTTTCCCGGATTGCCCTTCCGCACGGACGCGGCTTGTGGTTGAACATCCGTAACAACACGGGAGATCACCCATGCGCCTTGTTCTTGCCGCCGCCCTGCTCGTCGCCGCCGTTCCGACACTCGCCCAGGCGCCGGGGGGGCTGCCCGGCACCGCCAACCGCGCCGCGGTCAAGGCGGGCACCTATCAGGTCGATCCCAACCACACCCAGGTCACCTGGCAGGTCAACCATATGGGCTTCAGCCTGCTCCAGGGCCAGTTCGGCGCGTCGGGCGGTTCGATCACCATCGATCCGGCCAAGCCGAACGCGACCAAGGTCGAGGTGACGTTCGATACCAGCAAGCTGTCCACGAGCAGCGAGCGTTTCACGGCTCACCTGAATTCGAAGGACTTCTTCGACACGGCCACCTCCTCCACCGCGCGTTTCGTCTCGACGGGCGTGCAGGCGAGCGGCGATAGCGCGACCATCACCGGCAATCTGACGATCAAGAACGTCACCAAGCCGGTGACCCTGCGCGCCACCTTTGTCGGTGCCGGTGACAATCCGATGAACAAGAAGCTGAACTTCGGCTTCCGCGCCACGGGTTCGATCAAGCGCAGCGACTTCGGCCTCGGCATGGCGGCGCCGGTCGTCTCCGATCAGGTCGAGCTGGTGATCAACGCGGCGTTCGCGGCCGGATAACGCCTACGACCTTCCAGGGGCTGGCCCGGATCAAGCCGCGCGCCTGATCCGGGCCAGCCCCTGGAAGGTCGCGCGTATGTTCGCATCCGCGCTGGCGATCAGCGCGTCGACGCGGCCGAGGAATTGCTCGCCGTCCTCCCCCGGCACGCGTGCGGCCATTTCCCATGCGCCGAACTCCCGCGCGTTCACCGTGCGGCGCGACAGCACCACCAGCGCGCGGTGGCGCGGATCGAGCTGAATGCGCTCAAGGGCCGCCTCCACCTTGTCCGCCGGTCCTTCGAGAGCCTGGAGGAAACGCCTGCCATCGGCATAAAGCAGCCCGGTGATGCTGTCCCGGCCGTTGTTGCGACGCGAACCGACCAGGATCGGCCCGGTTTCCACAGCTCCCTTCGCGGAACTGATGTACACGAGCTGGAGCATGTCTTTTTCCCTCCTTTCCGGTCCGGATACGCCAACGCCCATTACCCGCCCGTAAATGGCGCCTCCCCCGACGAGCGACGGGCTGGACAAAGCCGACCGGCTCGGCCAAGCGCCCAGGAACATGATCGCGAACCGGCACCTGCTTCGACTTATCCGCCCTTAGGCCGGGAGTCGCGCGCACGCGCCCGGACGGCCTAAGGGTCCCCGAACCGAACGCCCGCCGACCGCACGCTTGAGGACAGCCGATCATGCTCCGCGACCCATCGACCAAATACAGCCCCTTCCCGCCCGTCGCCCTGCCCGACCGGCAATGGCCGTCGCGCACCATCACCCGGGCTCCCCGCTGGCTGTCGACGGACCTGCGCGACGGCAACCAGGCGCTGATCGACCCGATGGACGCTGAGAAGAAGGCGCGGCTGTTCGACCTGCTCGTCCGGGTCGGCCTGAAAGAGATCGAGGTCGGCTTTCCGAGCGCCGGGGCGACAGAATACGACTTCATCGCCGGCCTGGTCCGTCAGGGCCGCATCCCCGACGACGTGACCGTGCAGGTCCTGACCCAATCGCGCCGCGACCTGATCGAGACCAGCTTCGCCAGCCTGGAAGGCGCGCGCACCGCCATTGTCCACCTCTACAACGCGGTGTCGCCCGCGTGGCGGCGGATCGTGTTCGGCATGGATCGCCCCCAGGTGAAGGCAATCGCGATCGAGGGCGCGAAGATGCTGCGCGACGAGGCCGGCAAGCGCCCCGGCACCGACTGGCGGTTCGAATACAGCCCGGAAACCTTTTCCACCGCCGAACTGGATTTCTCCGTCGAGGTGTGCGCGGCGGTGATGGAGGTGCTGCGGCCGACGCCCGACAAGCCGCTGATCCTGAACCTGCCCGCGACGGTCGAGGCGGCGACACCGAACGTCTATGCCGACCAGATCGAATGGTTCTGCCGCAACGTGCCCGAGCGCGACAGCGTGATCGTCAGCCTGCACACCCATAACGACCGGGGCACCGGCGTCGCCGCGGCCGAGCTGGGCCTGATGGCGGGCGCCGACCGGGTCGAGGGCTGCCTGCTCGGCAATGGCGAGCGAACGGGCAATTGCGACCTGGTGACGGTGGCGCTCAACCTGTACACGCAAGGCGTCGATCCGGGCCTGGACCTTTCCGACATCGACGAGGTGATCAACACGGTCACTTATTGCACCAACCTGCCCGTCCACCCGCGCACACCCTATGCCGGCGACCTGGTCTTCACCGCCTTTTCGGGCAGTCACCAGGACGCGATCCGCAAGGGGTTCGCCGCCCGCGAGACGCAGAATGACGAGCGGTGGGAGGTGCCCTACCTGCCGATCGACCCCGCCGATCTCGGCCGCAGCTACGAGGCGGTGATCCGGGTCAACTCGCAGTCCGGTAAGGGCGGCGTCGCCTGGATCCTGGAGCAGGACCGTGGGCTGAAGCTGCCCAAGCGGCTCCAGGCCGACTTCAGCCGCCATGTCCAGGCGCTCGCTGACCGCACCAGCCGCGAGCTGAACGCCGAGGATATCGGCCGGCTGTTCGACGCGACCTATCTGCCGGGCGAGGCGGACCGCTTCATCCTGCGCGACTATCAGGAAAGCGGCGCGGCGGGCGACCGGCTGTTCGTCGGCCGCGTCGCCGTCCAGGGCGAGGAGCGCTCGATCAGCGGGCGGGGCAACGGCCTGATCTCCGGCGTCGTCGCCGCGCTGGCGGAGGCGGGCGCGCCGACGCTGGACGTCGCCGATTATGTCGAACACGCGATCGGCCACGGCGCGGACGCACAGGCCGCGACTTATCTCGAATGCCGCCTGCCGGACGGACGCACCATCTGGGGCGTCGGCATCGACAGCGACGTCGCCACCGCCAGCGTGCGCGCCGTGCTGAGCGCCGCGAATCGCGGCTGAGGCACGGGCGAGCGCGGAACCGGACACTAGGTCCCCCCTGGTGATCCCGGTTCCGACGATCCATGCGGTCGCGAACAGGGCCAGAAGGATGATGACGCGGAACAACATGCGAACGGGGTAAGCCGAAAGGGGCGCTGTAGGACAGCCCTCGTTTCAGACATCGATACATGTTTCGTCCGGCGCGAGTGGCTCGAGTCGAGCCAGCAGGACCTGGTAGGTCTCCGGCGCGATGTAGAGGCTGTCGGCCTGCCCGTTTCGCAGCTTGATCCGTTCAACAGCAACATCGGCAGAACAGTTCAAGCGGTACAGCACTGCTTCACCGCCATGGCTCGACACGAGGCTGCGAACGTGTGCCCGCTCAGCCCGCGACCAGAACCCGAAATCCAGGACGACACTCGTTCCAAGCTCAAGGCAGCGAGTCCAGACCGCCTCCATGATCGCGAAGACACGGCCGGCGCGATCCTGGAAGCCCCCAGCGGGAGGATCGTTGCCGTAAAGACGGATCATCCACTCATCATGAG
>CAKTFL010000286.1 GCA_934555855.1 uncultured Sphingomonas sp.
CCTGCATGTCGGGATCGCGCTTTACCTGAGCATGGCGGGCCCGGTAATCAGCGAGGGTCAGGATTTCGTGGTTGGGCTCGACGATGCGCCCGATCTTGCTGCCGGTGTCGCCGCCGAACCCGGACTGGCCATATTCATAGATGTAATCGCCTAGGTGCAACACCACGTCGACGCGCGGCAGCTTGGACAACGCATCATAGGCGTTGAAGAAACCGCCGGTATAGGACTGGCATGACACCGCCGCGAGCACCACGTCCGCGACCTCGCCGCGCGGCAACGTGCGAAAGCGGCCGACCGGCGAGCGCTGCCCGTCCGCGCCCTCGAACCAATACCAGTAATCACGCCCCGGCTGGAGCCTGGTGACTTCCACCTTCGCGGTATGGTCGCGCGCGGCACGGGCAATCGCCCGTCCGGATTTGACCGGCTTGCCGTTCGCGCTGGTGGCAACGTGCCAGTCGAGCGGCGCGTCCTGAGTTCCCTCGGAGGTCGCACGGGTCCACAGCACCGCGCCCGAAGCGGACGGGTCGCCGCTCGCGACGCCGTGATCGAAGCGTACCGGCTGCGCGGCGGCGCTGACGGACGTGGGCAGCCCGAGGGCGGCGCCGCTGCCCAGAATGGACAGGGCGTGACGGCGATTGATCGACATGGGAGGTCCTTTGCTTGCCGCGTTCCGCTAGATAGCGGGCACGACAGTTCGGCTTCAGCTGCGTGACAATCCGGCGACACCACGTAACATTTCCGTCACCCTCACCCCCTAGCGGCGCCCCACCAATCCGGGGGAATATCGATGAACAGAGTTTTCACGCGTCTGGCGCTCGCGGCACTTGCGGCGACCACGTCGACCCACGCCTATGCACAGGCGGCCGCCCAGCCGGGCGACGGCGCGTATGATGCGGATCAGGCCGGCGACATCGTCGTCACCGCCCAGAAGCGCGAACAGCATATCGAGGATGTGCCGCTGACCGTCACGGCCGTGACCGGCGGGCGCATGGCGGACCTCGGCGTGTCGTCGCTGACCGAAGTCGCCGCCTATGTTCCGGGCCTGCGTATCCAGGAACAGAGCGCAAACAACCCCGGCTTCGTGATCCGCGGCATCACCTCGGACTCCGGCTCTTCGCAACAGGGCGCGCGCGTCACCTTCTACTATAACGGCGTCGATATCAGCCGCTCACGCGGAGCGTATCAGGATCTGTATGACGTCGAGCGGATCGAGGTGGTGAAGGGTCCGCAGGCGACACTGTTCGGCACCGCTGCCGCCGTTGGCGCCGTGTCAATCATCTCGACCGCGCCACGCGCTGGCACCTCGGGCCAGCTCACCGCGTCCTATGGCAATTTCAACCGCACGCAGGTGTCGGGCTTCCTGAATGGCGGCAACGACACGATCGCGGCCCGCCTCGCCTTCGCGTACAAATATCGCGACGGCTATGTCCGCAACATCGCGGGTGATCCGGACGTACCCAACCAGAACCAGGGCCGCGTCGATCAGGACGACCTGAACGGCCAGGACCAGCGCGGCGTGCGCGGCTCGATTCGCTGGACGCCGTCCAGCGCCGTATCCGCCGACCTGGTCCTGACGTATGACGGGCAGCGCAATCCCGGCACCGCGTTCAAGAGCCGCGTGTTCGCCCCGACCGGTGGTCGCAACGGGGATTATGGCTATGCCGAGCTGTCGGGCTCACCCTACAGCGCCGAGGTGCTGGGCGATCGCAAGCTCGGCCTGGACCGCGACGTGTACGACGCCAATCTGACGATCAACGTCGACCTGGCGCCCGGCATCCGCTTCACCACCGTCAACGGTTATCGCCGCTTCAACTCCAACGAGGTGTTCGACGCCGATGGCGGTCCGGCCTGGTATCTCGAATTCGCCGAAGACGCCCAGGGTGACCAGTGGAGCCATGAAAGCCGCTTCTCCTTCGAAGGATCGCGCTTCCGTGCCGCCTTCGGCTGGAACGTGTTTCACGAGAACAACTTCCAGCGCGTACCCTTCTCGACCGAGGAGGGCACCTATCTCGCCTGTTCGGTCAGCACCAATTTTACCGCGATCCGTGCTGCCCTGACCCAGGCCGGCCTGCCGACCGGCACCGCCTGTGTCGCGGCGAACGGCACGATCCCGGCGACCCGCGCGACGGGGCTGCTGACCCGCGGTGCGGCGACCCAGATCCCCTACGCCGCCGAATATACAAATTACGGCAATAACGACGCTTATTCGGTGTTCGCGGACGCGACCTGGACCCCGACCGAGCGGCTGGAGCTGACCGCGGGCGCCCGCCTGCTGATCGAGGATCGCCAGTCCGGCTACAGCTCGATCCAGCCCAATTCGGTCATCCTGGCCAGCCTCGGCACGCGGACCAGCCTGCTCGGCACCGCGAACACGAACGGCGTGAAGTTCGTCGCCGACCAGAGCTTCGCCAGCATCCTGCCGCGCTTCAACGCGCTGTTCCGTTTCACGGACGGGATCAACGCCTATGCCACGATCAGCAAGGGCCGCCGCTCGCCCGTGATTCAGCTAGGCGCGACGCGGACGGCAACGGGCGCCATTCCCAACCAGCAGGTCATCCCCAACCAGCAGGTCATCCCCAACGAGATCGTCTGGAACTACGAAGGCGGCATCAAGGCGAATATCGGGGGGCTGACCGGTACGGCCTCCATCTTCTACCAGACCTATGAAGGGTTCCAGGTCTCGGTCAGGGATGCGGCCGGGACTACCCGCACCGTCAGCGCGGGGTCGGCGAACAATCTGGGCGCAGAGGCCGAGGCGACCTGGACCCTGTCCCGCGCCTTCTCCCTGTTCGGCAGCGTCGGTTACATTGACGGCGGCATCGGTGACGAGCCGGAGAACGGCGTGTTCGCCGGCAACCGTTTCCGCCTCCAGCCCAAGTTCGTCGCGGCCGGTGGCGCGACGCTGAAGCTGCCGCTGGGCGGCGGCGCGGTGTTCTACGCGACACCGTCCGCGACCTATCAGAGCAAGGTCTATTTCGAGCTGCCTAACAGCGAGGCGATCAGCCAGGGCGGCTATGCGCTGGTCAACCTGCGCGCGGGGATCGAGGTAGCGGAGGGGCGCTACCGGATCGGCGGCTTTGCGCGCAACCTGACCAACCATCGCTACCTGATTGACGCCGGCAATACCGGCGGCGGCTTTGGCGGCCCGACCTACATTGCGGGCGAGCCGCGCTTCTACGGCGTGGAGGTGAGCGGCCAGTTCTGACGCCCCGACCGGCAAGGCTTTGAGCGGCCCCGGCGAAAGCCGGGGCCCAGCCTGCCGAGCGGGCCGGCGCTTCAGGGAACTCGTGATAACCCTGATTATTGAACCACTCGCGGCCCCTGACATGGAGGGACCGGGAGGAAGAATGGCGGTTCCGATCCACGATATTCGCCATATGCCGCTCGGGCGTTCGCCGCGCCGGGCATCATGGTGAGGGCGCTTTCGACGCTTCCCGAACGACTGCGCCGGTTCCTGGCGGAAGAGGAGTGGACCTTTGCGCCACACGAGCGACCGGCCATTCCCGGATCGCCCGGCTCGCCCGCCCACCCTTTGGGCCGCCGCATCGCCTATGCCCTCGTCGCGATCGTGCTGGGGCTGACAGCAGGCTTCGGCAACGCACTGATCGCGGCCAACACGACCACGCTGGCGGGTGCCCTGGCGCTCGATCCGGCCGAGATCGCCTGGCTGCCCACGGTCTATGTGATGACCAACGTCAGCATCAACCTGTTGCTCATCAAGTTCCGCC
>CAKTFL010000287.1 GCA_934555855.1 uncultured Sphingomonas sp.
GCTCATGGCCGTCCAGGCCGATGCCGTGGCCGGTGCGATGCGACAGGCCGGGCAGCTTGTAATCGGGGCCGTAGCCCAGGCCCGTATAATATCGGCGAACGGCATCGTCGACGCTGCCGGCGGCCGCCCCGATCCGTGCCGCCTCGATGGCGACGCGCTGGCCCTGCGCCACCTGCTCCCACACCGTGCGCTGCCGTTGCGTGGGCGTTCCGTGGACAAAGGTCCGCGACACGTCGGACTGGTAGCCGTGAACGGTACAGCCACAATCCATCAGCACGACCTGTCCCGCCGCGACCCGGTGAACCTCCCGGCTGCCATGCGGCAGGGCGGAGGCGGGGCCGATCAGGACCAGCGCGAATTCGGGACTGCCGCCGAGCCTGCTGGTCGCCGCATCCATCAGCGCACCGATTTCGGCGCCGGTCATGCCCGTCTCGACGCGCTGGTAAGTCCAGCGATAGGCGGCCATCGTCACATCGGTGGCGAGCTGCATCAGCGCGATCTCCGGCGGCGTCTTGATCATGCGGCAGCCGCGCACGACCGGGTTTGCCGACGCCAGCTTCGCGTCCGGCAACCTGTGGGCGAGCCCTTCCGGAATGAACCGGCGGACGGTTTCCTCGATGCCGATCGGGCCTCGTGCCAGCCCCCGCTCGCGCAGCCATCCGGCCGCGACGGCCATGGCATCGCCGTCCTCCTGCCAGACCCGCACCTCGGCCGGAACGCCGAGCGATTCGCGGACGGAGGGCTCCTCGAAAAACGGCGTGATGATGCACGGCTGACCCTCGGCGGGCAGCAGGGCGACGGTCGGCCGTTCGCTGCGCGACCAGCGCACGCCGGTGAAGTAGATCATCGACGATCCCGGCTCCACCAGCACCGCCGCGATCCCGTTCGCCCGCATCAATGCCTGCGCCCGTGACAGGCGCCCGGCGCGCTCGGCGGCTCGGATAGGCTTGGCGCCGGCGGTCATGTCCGCAAGACCCGTCAGGTCCGGCTCGGCAGCGCGGAGCAGGGCGGCGGGCGCGAATGGCAGGGCGGCTGCGGCGGCAAGGATCCGGCGACGGGTCGGCTGAAAGGACATGGACGAGCGATAGGTCCCTTGACCCGACGCCCGCAATCCCCTTCGCTCGCACGCGCACTCGCATTAAGGGAACGGATATTGGGCAAGCGGTTGACGTGGTGGATCATCGGCGCGTTGTTGACAGGCGGCCTGGTCGGCTGGGCGCTGAACGCCACCTATGCCGATGCGGGGGGCCCCGGCAGCGCGCGTCTGGAGGGGCTGAGCTATTGGTTCGACATTCCGACGCAGATGTTCCTCCACCTGATCAAGATGATCATCGCACCGCTGGTGGTGTCGACGCTGGTGGTCGGGATCGCGCATATGGGCGGCACCGGCGCGATCGGCCGTGTCGGCATCAGGGCCTTCGCCTGGTTCGTCGGCGCGAGCCTGGTATCGCTCACCCTCGGCCTCATCATGGTCAACCTGCTTCAGCCCGGCGCCGGGCTGCACCTTCCTCTGCCGCCCGTCACTCAGAGCAGCGGCGTCGACCGTGCCGCGTTCGATGCGGCGAAGTTCTTCACGCATATCGTCCCGACCTCCGCGATCGATGCGATGGCGTCGAACGACATCCTGCAGCTGGTGGTCTTCTCCATCTTCTTCGGGATCGGCATGGCGGCCGTTGGAGAAAAGGCCGCGCCGCTGCTGCGCGGGCTGGAGGGGCTGGTGGAGGTGATGCTGACCGTCACCGGCTATGTGATGCTGTTCGCGCCCGTCGCGGTGTTCTTCGCCGTGGCGCGCACCCTCGCCACCCGCGGGCTCAGCGTCGTCGGCGATCTGGCCTATTTCATGGGCAGCTTCTATCTAGGCCTGCTGCTTCTCTGGGCGGTACTGCTGGGAGCGTGCTTCCTGGTCGTGGGGCCTCGCACGGGCGAGCTGATCCGCTACCTGCGCGACCCGATCCTGCTTGGCTTTTCGACCGCATCGTCGGAGGCTGCGTACCCGCGCACGCTTGAGGCGCTGGACAGGTTCGGGGTGCCGCCGCGGATCGCCAGCTTCGTGCTGCCGCTCGGCTATTCGTTCAACCTCGACGGATCGATGACCTACATGACCTTTGCGTCGATCTTCATCGCGCAGGCTTATGGCATCGATCTCGACTGGGGCACGATGATCACCATGCTGCTAATGCTGATGATCACCAGCAAGGGCGTCGCCGGCGTGCCGCGCGCCAGCCTGGTAGTCATCACCGGCACCCTGTCGCATTTCAACATTCCAGAAGCGGGCATCCTGCTGATCCTGGCGGTGGACCACTTCCTCGACATGGGCCGCACGGCGACCAACGTGATCGGCAATGCCGTGGCAAGCGCCGTGGTGGCGCGATGGGAGGGGCAGCTGGACACGCCCCAGCCCGCTGCCATCGCGACCGCCCCGGTCCCCGCCGGCCCACCGGCCGAAGCCGACAGCTTCCGCCCGTAGAGCGAGACGACTGGACCTGAACCCTTGCTGCCGGGGAGTTACCGCGCGAAGTCGGATTGCCGTCTCGAAGCACAGTAGCAGGTGACATACCCCCGGCATGTTCGCGATCATCCGGGGGATGATCCGACCTGGCACTACTTCGGCCATTCTAGTTCGCTCAGCCCCTCCTCAGGGCGACAAAGGTGCGTTCGGGCTAGGCGCTGAGCCAGGCAGGCTGAAGCAGGTCGGATCGGCCACTCACCCTTCCATGTGCTCCCGCCAAGGCTGGAGCCTAGCTGCCCCCCCCGCCGTCGCGGGGGCACGAGAGGACGGCTGCCCCAACCTGCCTGATCAGGATCTGACATCATCGCGCTCCACGCCTTGGTTCTGGCAGGTTGAAGCAATCGGATCGACCGTCATCGCTTCCTTGTGCTCCCGCGAAGGCAAGAGCCCAGAACCGCAGGGGTACGAGACAGACAACCGTTCAACCCGGATCGATAAAGCTCCAATCAGGCGTAGGCGTAATGGCCGCCCCTCGCCAGCGCCGCCCGGTACGCCGGGCGGGCGTGGATCGTGTCGAGCCAAGCCATCGTCGCCGGGCGCGAGGCGTCGAGCCCGGCACGGCTGTGCGCCGCCTCAAGCGGGAAGCTCATCATGATGTCCGCCGCCGTCATCTCCGATCCAGCGAACCAGGGCCGCTGCGAAAGCTCCATCTCGATATAATCGAGATGGACGTCGATCATCGGCTGTATCTTCTTCTGGGCCGCCCCGCCCAGCAGGGGCACGCGGCTGAGCACCAGCTTGGCGAAAAGCGGCGGCATCAGCGACCCTTCGGCATAATGCAGCCAGAAGCGATAGCGCAGCAGATCGGCGCGGTGAGCCGGGGCGCCAAGTCGACCATCGGCCTTTTCCACCAGATATTCGACGATCGCGCCCGTTTCCGCGACGGTCGCGCTCGTCTCGCCATCCTCGATCACCGGCGACTTGCCGAGCGGGTGAACGCGGCGAAGTTCGGGCGGGGCCAGCATCGTCGCCTTGTTCCGCTGATAGCGGCGCACCTCGTACGCGAGCCCGAGTTCCTCCAGCATCCACAGCACCCGCTGCGAGCGTGAGTTTTCGAGGTGATGAACGGTGATGGTCACGCGTCCTCTCCAGCTTCGCCCTCGCCGCTCGTACGCGCCAGATCCATGCCGTGGCTGGCAGGTTGACCGCGTCCGCGACGCGATACGACGCAAGCTGCGCGGCGAGTGCCTCCCGCAGGCGCGCCCGCTCCGCCT
>CAKTFL010000288.1 GCA_934555855.1 uncultured Sphingomonas sp.
GCAGTTGCTCAAGGACCTCCGCCACCGCCTGCGCCACCTGCGGGGAGCCAATCATGCCGATCTTCACCGCATCGACGCCGATATCCTCGATCACCGAGCGCATCTGCGCGACCACGATCTCCGCCGGCACGGCCATCACCGCCTGCACCCCCAGCGTGTTCTGCGCGGTGATCGCGGTGATCGCGGTCATGGCATGGCCGCCGAGCATGGTGACCGTCTTGATATCCGCCTGGATACCCGCCCCGCCGCCCGAGTCCGACCCCGCTACGATAAGGATGCGCGGCAGGCTCATGCCATGCTCCCCGATGAAGTGGAGAGGAGCAAAGTGGAGAAAGTGGAGAGCTGAAACGCATCTCTCCACATCGCCCGCGGTATCGGGGCGAAGTAGAGGATCGAGAAGGCCGGCAGGATCATTCCCGCGCTATGCCATGCCGGGCACGCGTAGGACAGCGGGGCGCCGATCGGCCGGATCTCAGGCCCTGCGGTGGATCTCCATGCTCCGCTTTTGCACGAAACCGAAATAGCCCGCCACAAGCGCAAGCCCCGCATGAAGCCAGATATCGTTGCCATAAATGGGAACGAGCCCGAACACGGTGTCGGTGACCGGGATCAGCCCCAGCACCGTCAGCACCGCGTAGATCAACGCCACGCCCTTCGCATAGACGATCGAGCCCGAAACGCTACGCGCGGTCAGCAGACCCCAGACCCCGAACAGCAGATGCACGACATTGTGCAGCACGTTGACTGGAAACAATCCCAGCGCCAGCCTCGACCCCGCCGTGACGTTCAGATCGTGATGCACATGCGTGGGCGACAGCGCGGGAACGAAGCCGGACAGGCCAGCCAGCAGGAACACCACCCCGAAGATGGTGGCAAAGGTCCGGATCGGCATAACAACTCCCGCCTGTGTCATGCCCCAGCGCGGGACGGCCCGTGATGTTCCCTCGTTCGCGGCACGGCCGGCGAAGGCCGGTGTTCAAGGGCATGACAGAGCGTCGAGAGCGACGTCGCGCACGTGCCTTGTTCAACTCATTGCCGATCACGACGCGGCCATTCGCCCGCAGATCGAGACTGCTGCGCGGACCGTCACTGATCGTGATCCTGCACAGACCGCGACCGCTGGAGCGTGAGGACTTCACACTGAACCATTCGTGTTGAGGACGCATTGAGCTTGTCGAAATGCCGTCTCGAAGCACAGCCTTCGAGACGCGCCTTTGACTTCGCTCAGCCTCTCGAAAGGGCGAACGGGTGGTTGGAGTAACTCGTCATGCTCTAACAGCCAATCGGGCAAGCGCCACGCGCGACCCGATTGGCGCCGCTCCGTCGGGGCCGGATATTTCTTCAGCCCCAAGCCGTCAGCCGAAATCGACCGCCTCGAACCGGATGGGCCGGCCTGCCGCCCGCTCGCCCAGGTTGCCTTCCCACATCGCCACAACGCCGCGAACGACCGTGCCCACCGGCCTGCCGGTCAGCGTCCTGCCGGTGAAGGGCGACCAGCCCGCCCGTGACGCGAGCCAGCTGTCCTCGACCGTCCATCGCGCCTTCAGATCGACCACGGTGAAGTCGGCGTCGTAGCCGGCGGCGATCCGGCCCTTGCCGACGATGCCGAACACCCGCTGCGCGCCGGCGCTGGTCAGGTCGATCAGCCGCGCCAGCGTCAGCCGCCCCTGAGCGACATGATCCAGCATCAGCGGCAGCAGGGTCTGCACGCCCGGCATCCCGCTCGGGCTGTCAGGATAGGGCTGCGCCTTTTCCTCGCGGGTGTGAGGGGCGTGATCCGATCCGATCACGTCCGGCACGCCCTGTCCCAGCCAGTGCCACAGGCCGTCGCGATGCGCGCCGGATCGGATCGGCGGGTTCATCTGCGCCCAGCTGCCCAGCGCCGGATAGGCTTCCTCGCCGGCCAGGGTCAGGTGCTGCGGCGTAACTTCGCAGGTCGCGATATCCTTGTGCTGCCCAAGCAGTTCCAGTTCGGCCGGGGTCGTCACATGCAGGACGTGCACACGCCGACCGGCCGCGCGGGCGAGACCCAGAATGCGCCGGGTTGCGATCAGCGCGCTTTCGTCGTCGCGCCACACCGGGTGCGAGGCCGGGTCGCCCGGAATGCGGCAGTCACGCCGGCTGTTCATCCGGTCCTCGTCCTCGGCATGGATCGCGACCCGGCGATGACCGGACGCGAGCACGGCCGCCAGTTGGGCATCATCGGACACGAGCAGGTCGCCCGTCGACGCGCCCATGAAGATCTTCACCCCCGCCGTTCCCGGCAAGCGCTCCAGCTCGGCGAGTTCGGCGGCGTTGCTGTTCGTCGCGCCGACATAGAAGGCGTGGTCGCACCACATCCGATCGCGCGCGCGATCGAGCTTGTCGCCGATCGCATCGGCGCTGTCGGTGTTGGGCTTCGTGTTCGGCATCTCGAACACCGCGGTGACGCCGCCCATGACCGCCGCCACGCTGCCGCTTTCCAGGTCCTCCTTGTGGACCAGGCCAGGCTCGCGAAAATGCACCTGCGTGTCGATCACGCCCGGCAGGATGTCGAGCCCCGTGCAGTCGATGACCTTGGCCGCATCGCCACGAGCGCCGATGGCCGCGATCCGCCCGGCGCGGACGCCGACATCGGCGCGCACCGGCCCGCCGGGAAGGTGGACCGTGCCGCCCGTCATCAAGAGATCAAAGGTCATGCTCGCCCTTCCACACCGTGTCGCGCCCTCCTACCTTGATCGCATGGATGACACTACCCCGGCGACCATGCTGGCCGATCGCGCCCTGCTGCGCCTTTCCGGCCCCGATCTGCGCGACTTCCTTCAGGGATTGGTCACCCAGGACATGGCCGGCCGCCTGCCGGTGTGGTGCGGGCTGCTCACGCCTCAGGGCAAGGCGCTGTTCGACTTCATCGTCTGGGCGGAGGGGCCGGATCTGCTGCTGGATTGCGAGGCGTCGCAGGCAGACGCGCTCGCCCGCAGACTCACCATGTACCGGCTGAGGCGCCCGGTGATGATCGACCGGGAGTCGACGCTTGCCGTCCATTGGGCAGCTGTTCCGCCGCCCGGCCTGCCGGCTGGCGAGCTCGGCCCCGTGCCCGATCCGCGCTTACCGGCGCTCGGTTATCGCTGGATCGGGGCGGCCGCCGCCCCCGCGCAAGGATGGCTGGCCCACCGCCTGGCGTTGGGCGTCGTCGAGGGAACGGCGGAGCTGGGCGGGGGCGACACGCTCTGGCTGGAATGCAATGCGGCCGAGCTGAACGGTGTCAGCTTTACCAAGGGCTGCTATGTAGGCCAGGAGAACACCGCCCGGATGCATTATCGGGCCAAGGTCAACCGGCGGCTGGTCGTCGCGCCCCTGAAGCAAGACGAGCGCGCGCGCATCGCCTATCCCGACCTCGGCCTGATGGTGACCCACCGACGGCTGGATGCGATGGTCGACGCGTACAGGCCGGCATGGCTCGACCATGCTCTCGCGCAAGGCGAAACCTCGCCGGCCGGCGGTACGGAGCCGGTGTTGGTCAACGAAGGCGAGTAACATCGCCTGACGTCGCCGCGCACGTCTTCCTGACGCGTCGACCGGATCAACCGTAGATGATTGCCCCCGGCAGCCAGTCCGCGCTCCCGCTTCTCGGGAGTACAAGCTCGGGAGTACAAGGACGTGACAAGCGGACGATCTGATTGCCTCAACCTGACTGCATCAGGCTCTAACGTCATCGAGCTCTAAGCG
>CAKTFL010000289.1 GCA_934555855.1 uncultured Sphingomonas sp.
GAGCCGGGACAGGCCGGGGGCGAGCGGGCGGGCGGGGCGCTGGTGCCGCTTTCGGCACAGGCTGGCGCGGAGGAGTCGGTGGCGCGTCCGGCGTGGCCTCGACGGAACTGGCCCAGGTAGCGGCGTCCCCCTTGCGTAGATAGGCCGCAATTGCCGTCGCCGTCGCGGTCAGCCCCTCCTCGCCGACCCCGAAGCGGGGGGTGCCGTCCGGGCCTATCAGTCCGTAATGCCCGAAATCGCCACCAGGCTTGCGACGCCGGGATTTTACCAGCTTGAGGCCGCGATGGCCGGCCGACTGGCGCAGTTCGGCGTCGGTCGGGTCGGCCATGCTCAGTCGCCCGTCGCGAGCAGGCCGATTGCCGAGCGATAGCCGCCCAGCGTACCGACATCGACATAGTTGGTGCCGGCCCTGACCCCGAGCGCCCGGTTGCCTTGGCCGAGCCACGCGTTGACCAATGTGCCGATATATTCGTCGCCGCGATCCGGCTGCTGCCACAGCGCGTGCAGCTCATGCAGGATGCGGCCGGGCATCTTGAACGCCCCCCATACCCAATTCGAGCGAGCGCCCGGTTGCTTGACCTGTATCTCCTCGACACGGTCACCGTCGCCCAACACCACCGCGTCGAACAGCTCGGGACGGTCGACGGGAAAGAGCAGGAAGGACAGCTCGTCGTCGGGCAGTCGCGCCAGCCCGTCGCTGGGAAACCAGACGGTGTCGGGCAGGCCGACCAGCACCTGTTCGTCCGGCGCGATCAGCGGCGCAGCGCGGAAGATGGCATCGCACAGGCCCCCCGCGGCCGGCTGCACGACAAAAGCGGTGGCGACATTGCCGACCCCACCGCCATAATAGCGCATGATGTCCGACTTGGTCGGGCTGATGACGAAGCAGATGCGGGTGGCGCCGCCCTCCACCATGCGCTCGACCAGATACTCGCTGACCGCCTTGGGGCGCTCGCAGCCATCGGCATCGATGCGGCTGCCGACCGGGAGCAGCTCCTTCGAAAAGGCGAGAGGTTGGATGCGGGTGCCGTTACCTGCGGCTGGGATGATGCCCCACATCAGGCCGCAACAGCCGGGTTCTGGGCCGCGGACTCGATCAGGGCCACCAGTTCGCGCGCACGCGACGCGGAGCTGTGTTCGGTCAGGACCCGCTCCCGCGCACGATCCGCGATGCGGCGCAACTCGCTGTCAGATCGATCCAGGGCGGCCAGCGTGTCCTCGGCAGTGCGCGCGAACAGGATTTCCTCGCCAGGCGTGAAGAAGCGGTCGAGGCCGTCCCACTCGTCGGACAGGATCGGCACGCCACAGGCCGCGGCCTCGAATAACCTGCCCGATGGGCACCAGCCCATCTCTGCCATGTCGCGCCGGGTGACGTTCAGCGTCAGCCGCGACGAACAGAAGAAGGCGGGGTGATCGCGTGGTGCGACGTGATTCATGAAGAAGATGTTGGGCCGCCATCCGAAGTCCGCGGGATAGCTCGATCCGCCCAGTACGAAGCGGCAAGCCGGCGCGCGGGTGGCCGGCTGCAGGAACAGTGCGTCGAGAATCGGCTGGCGATCGGCGGCATAGGTGCCGAGATAGGACAGGTCGCCGCGGAACATCGGGACCGGCGCGGCCGGGCGGTGCGCGGCGGGATCGACATGGCCATACAGCGGGGCGACGCGCCGGGCGCCCAGCCGGCCTGACAGCGCGTCGAGCGCCGGCCCGCCAGTGTAGCTGAGCACCAGATCGAAGCCGCCAAGCCCCTCCGGCGGATAATAATCGACGCTGCCGTTCGCCGCCAGCGCGGCGAGGGTCACGGGCGTGTCCAGGTCGTAAAAGACGCTTGTGCCGCGCGCCTCCGCCTCGATCAGCCGGGTCGCGGCGATCGCGTCGGGGCAGTAGGAGGTCACCATCACCGCGTCCGCATCGAGCAGAGAGCGGCGCTGGTCGAGTACGTCCTGCCAGTCCGAATACAGGATCAGCCGGCCGCCGGGCAATTCGGTCAGGTCGCGGTGATCCGCATACCAGGGAGCGTCGCGCTCCACGAAAACAATATCATGACCCTGTTCAGCCATGGCACGGATCAACCCGCGCCACAGGGTCGCGTGGCCATTGCCCCAGGACGAGCTTACCGTCAGCCCGAAAATGGTAAGCTTCATGCGTCCCCCGAATTGTTGCGCGCTGGCAACGGTCGAAGCGGGGCGGGGTTCCTGAGATAAGGCAACGGTTTAGCTGTCCCCGGCGCCGGGCGCTGGTCAGGCGCCCGCGTTGGTCAGCCGGTCGAACTGGTCACGCGACAGGTCCAGCGTCATGGCGGGCAACAGGTCGCGCAGCTGCTGGACGGAGGTGGCGCTGGCAAGGGGGGCAGTCACGCCCTCCTGCGCGATCAGCCAGGCTAGTGCGATCTGGGGTAGGGTGGCGCCCGTTTGAGCCGCAACCTCGTCCATCGCGGCGAGCACGGCGGGCCCTTGTCCGTCGAGGAACGGCTGCATCCGATTTCCGCGAACGCTTTTGCCGAAGTCCTCGGCCGTTCGGTACTTGCCGGTCAGGAAGCCGGAAGCGAGCCCGTAATAAGGCAAGGCAGCGATGTTTTCCTGCACGCAATAATCCTGCAACTCGCCCTCGAACTTGTGGCGGCTGACCAGGTTATATTCGGGTTGAAGGACGTGGAAGCGCGGTAGCGCGACATCGGCCTTGGCAAGGTCCACCGCCGATTTCAGCCGGGCGGCATGGAAGTTGGACGCGCCGAGGACGCGAATCTTGCCGGCGTCGATCAGCTTGCCGAACGCCGCGAGATATTCTTGCTGCGGCACCGCCTCATCATCCTGATGCGCGTAATACAAGTCGATCCGGTCGGTGCCGAGGCGGCGTAGGGACGCCTCCACCGCAGCAGCAATGCGGGCCGGTTCCAGCTTCTCGCCGCCTTTGCCCGGCAGCATCCCGACCTTGGTCGCGATCAGCACCTGGTCGCGCTTTCCGGACGAGCGCAGCCACTCGCCGATCACCGCCTCCGACTCGCCACCCTCATGGCCTGGCACCCAGGCAGAATAGACGTCGGCCGTGTCGATCATTACACCGCCGCCTTCGACAAATGCATCGAGCACGGCGAAGCTGGTCGCCTTGTCGGTGGTCCAGCCGAACACGTTGCCGCCGAGCACCAGCGGCGCGATCTTCAGGTCGGTGGAGCCGAGGCGGCGGAGCGGCACGGTCATGGAGAGGTGCTTTCGGTTTGCGGTTGTGCATTAGCCTCGAGAGAGGCTGCCGCGTCGTTCAGCTGGCGATCCTCTTCTGCCGTCGCCGCTCCCGAACTGTCGGGCTGGGACGAACAGGCGGCCAAGAACAGCAGCATGGCGGGGAAGATCAGGGCGGGGCGGGGCATCGGGTCAGGGTGGCGCGGTGCGCCGCCCCGATCAATCCCCGGTCCCTCAACCCCGTTTCACGATCCGGCGCCTCAGTCCTTGAGCGCCTTGCCGGCCTTGACCATCGCATTGCCGGTCGCATCGGCGGCACGGTCCGCGGCGTTGCCGATCGCATCGCCCGCCTGGTCGGCGCCGTTGGAGATAGAGCGGCCTGCACCGTCGAGCGACCGCTCGGCGGAGCCCAGCGCGTTGTCGGTGGCGGCGCCCACATCGTCGGTGGCATTGTCGGTCGTCGCTGCCACGTCGGCGGCGGCGTTGTCGGTGGTGGCTGCGGCCTGGTCCTGCGTCTGCTGGC
>CAKTFL010000290.1 GCA_934555855.1 uncultured Sphingomonas sp.
AGGCTGACCAGGCTGCGAAATTCGGATGGGTTGCCGATCCGCGCCTGCTGCCGGATGACCTGATCGGCAAGATCGGTCTCGCCGATCTCCGCCAGGGCGGCGGCGACGCGCACATTGGGGCGGCGATCGAGCGCGGCCCAGTCGCCGGCGACCAGGCCCGTGGCGGGCTTGATGGTATCCGTCATCAGCAGGGCCTGGCGGGCGAGCTGCCCATAGAAGCTTTCGGAATATTGCGCCGCCGCCTTCAGCCGCGCCTGGATGCGATCGGGCCGGGCGCAGACCATGTCCGCGCGCGAGGCCCAGTACAGTGCCGCCGCCCGAAGATCGACATCCACGGCGCGGCTCGCCACGCCCTCGAAGCCGGTGGTCGCCGCTGCACAATCGCTCTGGCGCCACGACGACAGCGCGCCGACCCAGCGCGCCTGCACGGCCCAGTCGCCGGTCCCGTCCTGTCCCTTGGCGGCCATGGCGCGGGCATTCGGATCGTCGCCGGACAGGAAGTACATCCACGAAATGCGCTGCTGCCACTCGGTTATGGCTTCGGGCGACAGGCCCTGTGTCGCGTCGAGCAGCGCCTGTGCGCCGGTGCCGTCGTCCGCCTTGACGAAGGGCTGCATGGCGAGGGCGAGTTCGGCGGCGATCTGATCGCTCCTGACGCTCTTGGCACGGGCACGGCGAGGGGCGCCGTCCTGCCAGATCAGGCGCTGTTCGACCGGCAGCGGTGGCAGGTCGGCCGCGCCGCGCGCCCTGGCGAGACGGGCAAGGTCCGCAGCCTCGGGCAGCTCGGGCGCTTCGGTGAGAAGCGTCGTCAGCTGCTCCAGCTCGGCCCGCGGCGATCCCTTGGCGGTGTAGAGCTCCGCGCGGGCGATCGCGTGGAGCGGACCGGGCTTCATCGCCTCGAGGCCGATCTGGGCGTCGGTCCAGCGGCCGTCGCGGATGGCGGCGAACACGGCCTGGTATCCGGTACGCTGGCCCGCATCGAGTTGGGCCGGAACGGCAGCGGTCGCCGCCTGGGCGGTACGACCACCAAACGCCGGCGCCATGGCCGGCTCTGCGGCGAGGGCAGGGAGGGCGACGCTGCCCAGAACCGTCGCGATCAGCAGCCCGCGCATCACTTACCGATATCCTTCATCAACAGCTGGAGGTCCTTCCAGGCTTCGGCCTTCACCATCGGCCTTTCCAACAGGAGGCGAGGGTGGAAGCTCACCACCACTTCGGTCGTCCCCGTCTTATGGGAAAACGGGTGAAGACTTCCCCGGCCCGGCTGAACGTCCGTCCCGATGACGGCACGGCTCGCCGCATTGCCAAGCAACAGAAGCCGCTTGGGCGCGATCAGGCCGACATGGTGGCGCGCAATGCCGGTCAGCTGATCCTCGCAGTCGCGCGGCATCCGGCCGGCTGCGGGGCGCTTGCAGCACACGCTGGCGAGATGGACCTCGTCACGCGTCATGCCGATCGCACGCAGCATCCGGTTGAACAGCCGCCCGGACTGGCCCGCCATCAGCTGCCCGCCCTCGGCATCGTCGGAGTCGGGGCAGTCGACCAGGACCATGACGCTGGCGTCGGCCGGTCCGGAGGCGGCGAGGTGGGCCCCGCGCCAACCCGTTTCCGGTGCGGCGGCGCCGGCCCGCCAGGCGACGAATGCTTCCCACTGGTCGGGCATGGCGCCTGCACCGGCGGCTTGCATGAGCATCGGCGCGGCCGGCAGGGCAGCGGGAGGGGCCAGCCAGTCGCGCGGCAGGTCGTCGACAACCAGGTCGACGCCAGCCTCCGCCCACCAGTCCAACGCGCTTGCCGCGGCCGCCCGCCAATCCGTCGTAGAGTCAGCCCCCATCATCCGACCCTTGCTGCGCGGTTGACCTTGCCGTCAACTTGTCGGATCGGCCGGGAAGACAAGACGTTGCCCGCCCGCGCCCGACCGTTGTCCGGGCCTGTGTCGGTGCCGGGGAGACTGAAATGAGCGAACGCGAGTCCATGCCGTACGATGTAGTGATCGTCGGCGCCGGGCCGGCGGGCCTCAGCGCGGCGATCCGCCTGAAGCAGCTCGCGAATGAGGCTGGGGCCGAGCTGTCGGTCTGCGTCCTGGAGAAGGGGTCGGAGGTCGGCGCGCACATCCTGTCGGGCGCGGTGATCGATCCGCGCGCGATGGACGAGCTGATCCCCGACTGGCGCACCCGCGAGTGCCCGATGGCCGAGGTGCCGGTAACGGAGAACCTCCATTGGGTCCTGACCGCCGGGCGAAAGTTCACCCTGCCGCACCTGTGGACGCCGCCGTTCCTGCACAACAAGGGCACCTATACGGGATCACTTGGCAATCTGTGCCGCTGGCTGGCGGGGCAGGCGGAGGAGCTGGGCGTCGAGATATTCCCGGGCTTCGCTGCTGCCGAGATCCTGTTCCAGGAGGACGGGCGCGTCCGGGGCGTCGCCACCGGCGACATGGGCGTGGGCCGCGACGGCACGCGCAAGCCCGACTGGCAGCCGGGGCTGGAACTGCACGCCAAATACACCTTCTTCGCGGAAGGCGCGCGCGGGCACCTGACCAAGGAAGTTATCCGCACATTCGACCTGGCCCGCGATAGCCAGCCCCAGACCTATGGCCTAGGTATCAAGGAGTTGTGGGACATTGCTCCTGACAAGCATCATCCCGGCCGCGTGATCCACACCCAGGGCTGGCCGTTGGGAGACGATGCGAACGGCGGCGGCTGGATCTATCACCAGGCGAACGGGCAGGTGTCGATCGGCTTTGTAACCTGGCTGAACTATACCAACCCGTACCTCTCTCCGTTCGAAGAGATGCAGAAATGGAAGACGCATCCCGCCGTCGCCGACCTGCTCGCAGGGGGCAAGCGGGTATCCTATGGCGCGCGCGTTATTAACGAGGGCGGGCTTCAGGCGATTCCCCGGCTGGTCTTTCCGGGCGGCGCGCTGGTCGGCTGTTCGGCGGGGTTCGTCAACGTGCCGCGGCTGAAGGGCACGCACACCGCGATGAAATCCGCGATGATGGCGGCGGAGGCGGCGTTCAACGCGATCCGCGATGGGCGTGAGGGCGACGAGCTGACCGCCTATCCCGAGGCGTTCGACCGCTCCTGGGTCAGAAAGGAGCTGTCGATCGCCCGCAACGTCAAGCCGCTGATCGCGAAATTCGGCGACTTCATGGGCTCGGGCATCTCCGGTATTGCCATGTGGATGGAATATTTCGGCCTGAAATGGCCGCTGACGATGAAGCACAAGGCGGACCACGAGACGCTGTGGCGCAAGGACCTGGTGAAGCCGCCGGTCTATCCCAAGCCGGACGGCGTGCTCACCTTTGACCGCCTGTCGTCCGTGTTCCTGTCGAACACCAATCACGAGGAGGATCAGCCGGTCCACCTGACGCTGCGGGATCCCGACATTCCGATCAACTACGACCTGCCGATGTATGACGAGCCGGCGCAGCGTTACTGCCCGGCCGGCGTGTACGAGGTGGTGGGGCAGGACACGGCGGAGCCGCGTTTCGTCATCAACGCCCAGAATTGCGTCCACTGCAAGACCTGTGACATCAAGGACCCGACCCAGAACATCAATTGGGTCGTGCCCGAAGGCGGCGGAGGCCCCAATTACCCGAACATGTGAGAATCTGTTTGGACACTCGCGAAGGAGCGAGTTTCAAGGCGGTACCATGGCGCGTTTACGAACAGGCATCAGGCCCATT
>CAKTFL010000291.1 GCA_934555855.1 uncultured Sphingomonas sp.
GTATGGAACGACCGGCGGCCGGATCGCGGTCGGGCTGACGTTCAGCGCGGCAAGGCCGGGGGACACCCCGTCGCACGGTACGATCTGGCTGACCGCGCGCCCCGTCAACGCGGCCAACAGCCGCCGGATCGCCTTCACCGATCTCGACGTCGCCGGCGTGACCGACTCGACCAGCGCCAGCCTGCTGATCAGGCTGGCCGACGCACCCGGCCTGTCCGACACGATCGCCGAGACACTGACCCAGAATTTCAGCAGGGATTACGCCGATCTGCTCGCCAAGATCGCGCACGCGCTTGCCGACAAGCGCCAGGGCGACCTGCTGATCCGCGCGCGCATCACCGATATCGAGACCGGCCGGATCCAGGCGGCGGGACAGGGCATGTACCTGCCCGTGTCCGGCAAGGGCACCGCCTCGATCGAGATCGACCGCCATTGAGGAACAGCGCCTGACGACGATGGTTCTCATCGCAGCCGAAACAACTGGTTGCGGCGAGGAGATCGACATGGGTGAGTTCACGGACAAGGTCAGCGCGGCCGGCAACAAGCTGGCGGGCAAGATCAAGGAAGATGTCGGCCAGGCCACCGGCAACGAAAGGCTGGAAGCCGAAGGCGACGCGCAGCAGCTCAAGGGCACCGGTCAGGACGTGAAGGGTAGCGTCAAGGGCGCGCTCGGCGACAACATCTGATCGCCCGGGGGCGGTCCGCCCGCCCCCGCATCTTGAGACAGGCTGCCCTCGACCACCGCGACCGGCCCGCCACGCGCATGAATGGAAACACGAAGAATGGCGGACCTGGATAAAGTCGCCGGCTACAGGGATGCCGTGACGGGCGAACGCGAGCCTTCGCCGACACCCGGAGCCGCGCAGATCAACGCGGTGTCCGTGCCCGAAATGAAGGGCCTGTTGTCGGTGGTCGTCGGCACGCTGGTCGTCGCGGCGTTGTACTTCGGCAAGGACGTGCTGATCCCGATCACGCTCGCCGTGATGCTGTCGTTCGTGCTGTCGCCCGTCGTCAACCTGTTACAGCGCCTTCGCCTGTGGCGCGCGCCGGCGGTGATCCTGACCGTGCTGTCGGCCCTGGCGGTTCTCGGCGTCATCGGCACGGTGATCGGCAGCCAGGCCGCGTCGCTGACGGCGAACGCGCCCCAATATGCTCGCACGATCGAGGCGAAGATCCAGGGCGTGCAGGGGTTCGCGACTCACAGGCTGGCCGCGCTCAGCCATCAGTTCGGCGGGGGTCACAAGAGGGCGGTAGCAACGCCGGTCGCCGGCGCCCCGCTCGGGACGGCGGCTGCCGGACCGGCCGAGCGGCGGCCGGTGCCGGTGCAGGTTGTCGGAGAGCAGGCGTCGCCCTTCACGGTCGCGCGCACGGTGCTCGCGCCAATCCTCAGTCCGCTCGAAACGACGATCCTGGTGCTGATCGTCGCCATCTTCGTGCTGATGCAGAAGGAGGACCTGCGGGACCGCTTCATTCGCCTGTTCGGCTCAAACGATCTTCATCGCACGACGCGCGCGATGGACGATGCCGGCCAGCGCCTCAGCCGCTACTTCCTGTCGCAGCTTGCGGTGAACACCTGCTTCGGCATCGTCATCGGCCTGGGGCTGTGGGCGATCGGCATCCCCTCGCCGGCGATGTGGGGCCTGATGGCGGGGCTGCTCCGCTTTGTCCCGTATATCGGATCGTTCCTCGCCGCCGTCGCGCCCGCGGCCCTTGCCGCCGCGGTCGATCCGGGGTGGACGATGGCCATCGAAGTCGTGGCCCTGTTCTTCATCGTCGAACCGCTGACCGGCTATGTCGTGGAGCCACTTCTGTACGGTCATTCGACCGGGCTCTCGCCGGTGTCGGTGATCGTCGCGGCGATCTTCTGGACATGGGTGTGGGGACCGATCGGGCTGATCCTGTCGACCCCGCTGACCCTGTGCCTGGTGGTGATGGGCCGGCATGTCAAAAGCCTGGAGTTCTTCGACGTCCTGCTCGGCGATCGGCCGGCGCTGACGCCGGTGGAAAGCTTCTACCAGCGCATCCTGGCCGACAATCCGGACGAGGCGCTCGCCCAGGCCGAGCTGATGCTCGCCGACCGGCCGCTGGTCGCCTATTACGACGATGTAGTCCTGCAGGGGCTGAAGCTGGCGGGCGAGGATCAGGCGCGCGGCACCGTCGACCCGGCCCGCGCCGCCCGGATGTCGCGTGCCATGCTGTCGGTGATCGATGATCTGGATAGCCGTGCCGATGCGCCAACGAACGCCACGCCGGTGGCCGGACGGGTGGCCTGCGTCGCGGGGCGCGGCCCATTCGACGACGCGGTGGCGACGATGCTGTCGCAAGTGCTGCGGCAACATGGCTTCATCGCACGCCTGATCCCGAACGCCGACGCGTCGCGATCGGCCATCGCTCATCTCGACCTGACCGGCGTGGAGGTCATCGCGATCTCCTATCTGGAGCTGTCCGGCTCGCCCGCGGAGCTGCGTTACCTCATCCGGCGCCTGAGGCAGCGCGCGCCCGCCGCCAGGATCATCGTCGGGCTGTGGCCGCAGGGAGAAGCGGCGCTGTCCGACGCGGGCGTCCAGCGTGCCGTCGGGGCCGACCTTTACGTCGGGTCGATAGCGGACGCCGTCCGGACTGTGGAGGCCGAAGCGCGGTCATCCGCTCAGGCTGCTGCCTGAGCTGACGGTCTGGCCGGACCGTCAGGAACCGCAGGGAGGCGCCGGCGTGGCGGGGGCGGGGCGCGGACGCGCCGCTGCGGGGGCGAGCGCTTCCCATTCCTGCAAGCCGATGCCGGCATGGGTGCCGTCCCTGGTCGACGCGTCGAACAGCACGCGCAGGCAGCGGGTCGTCACCGGCGCGAATCGTACCTCCTCCATCCCGTCCCGCCCCGTCTCGTGCGGGCCGGCGTCGCGCACCCGCTTCCAGCCGCTGCCGTCCCAATATTCGACATGCCACGCTGACGGCGGGGCAACGCCGATGCCGGAGCCGGGCGGCTGGTCGGCGAAAAAGGCGATACGGCTGGCGTTCACCGTCACCGGCCTTGCCCAGCGATATTCGATCCAGGCATGGGCGGGGTTGTTCCCCGTCCATGTTCCCCACATGTCGGGCGGCAGCGGCGCCCGACGCACGATGCCGTCGTTCAGGGCTCGCGACCAATATTGCACCGGCACTGGCTGGTTTGACACGGCCACGCTCGCCAATTGGGCGATGTTGCGGGTCGGCGGGGGTGCTGGTCGGGGCGCCTGAGTCGGCACCACGAGGCGGATAGCCGCCGGGGACACGCTGTCGTCCCATTCCATCCGGTCGAGCGCCACCGAACGGCGGAAATGGCCGCCGCCCCTGGCATCCGCGGTGTGGTAGGCCAGATACCATTGCCCCTTGAACGCCACCGCGCCGGCGTGGGACGTGGTCGACGATACCGGGCGCAACAGCACGCCGCGATAGGTCCAGGGCCCGAAGGGTGACGGCGCCGTGCCATAGGCCTGGCAGGCGTGATAGACCGCCGGGGTGCAGGCGCTGGTCGGGCCGGCATTGTTGCCGGCGTAGAGCATGTAATAGGTGCCCTTGCGCTTCATGATCCAGGGCGCCTCGAAAAAGCCGGTGAGGCCGGTGACCCTCCGCTCCTCGCCGACGGGGGTGATCATGTCCGACGCCAGTTCGATCGCGCGCAACTGGCCGAAGGTGCCCCAATACAGGTAA
>CAKTFL010000292.1 GCA_934555855.1 uncultured Sphingomonas sp.
GTTGAAGCGAGGCGGCAGCACGCGCAGCGGCAGCGTCGCCGCGACGTAGAGCGGCGTCCGGCCCAGCCGGTCGAGGATCATGTCGCCCAGCCGCCTGGCAAGCGGATGATTGAGCGGAAGTTGCAGGTTCTGCTTGACGCCATGGGCGCGGTGGCCGGCGGTCGCGCGGCCATCCTCCCAGTCTGCGGCGGCAAGTGCCGCATGCGCCTCTTCCACCTCGGCCGGGCTGAGGAATTCGGGAATCTCAACGACCATCGCCAGCTATCCTTCCTGACCTGCCGCGCGCTTGGCAAGTCGGATGGGGCGACGCACCGCGCCGCCCCGTTTCGTAGTCCGTCAAAACCGCGCGTTGAGGGTCAGAATCGCCGCCCGGCCGTCGCCCGGCGTCGCCCAACCGTTGTTGCGGATGCGCGTGTAATATTCCGAGTCGGTCACGTTCTTCACGTTGAGCTGTGCCGACAGGTTCTGCGTGAAGTCATAGGCCAGATAGGCCTGATGCACCCAGTAATCCTTCGAATAAAGCACGGTGCTGAGCGCCGCCCCGCCGGTGATCAACGTCCGCGTGCCGAAGGCGAACCGGCCCTGATAGGTGGCGCCGTAGCCGATCCTCAGGCCGAACGGCAGGGTGTAGGTGGTGAAGATGCTGCCCGAATGCTTGGGCGTGTTGGCAAGCTTCGACCCTGCGGCGGGGTCCGGGAAGGCAGCGTTGTTGCCGCAACCCGTGCGCCCCGGATTGGCGAGGCAAAAATCCGACACCGACTGGCGCAGTTCGCTGTCAAGATAGGTGTAGTTGGCCGTGACCTGCCAGGCGGAGGTGATCTTGCCGATGGCGCTTAGCGCGATCCCGTCGACGCGCGACTGGCCGTTCAGCACCTGGTCGGGGACGACCGGATCGTTCGACGGGATCGCATATTTGTCGCGCTCGTTGCGGAACGCCGACACGGACACCAACAGGCCTCCGTCGAACACCTCCGCCTTTGCACCCACTTCGTAATTCTTCGCCGACTCCGGATCGATGTTGCAGGTCGCCGTCGAGCAGGACCCGTTCACGCTGGTCTTCGACGGGGTGCGCGAATTGCCGTAAGCGACATACAGGCTGACCGGCTCGATCGGCTTGTAGACCAGGCCGACGCGATAGGAGAACAGCGTCGCCTCGTTGCGGAAGGTCGTGCCGCGGGTCGCCGCCCCCAGCGTCGCCGTCGCCGTCGACAGCGTGTCGGAACGGAAGGTGCCGCTGTTGCGCTCCAGCCGGACGCCGCCGTTCAGCTCGACCTTGCCGAGCTTCATCGCGTCGAACAGATAGACGGCGTAATTCTCCTGCTCGCCTTCCGACAGGCTGCCGGGAATGAAGTTGAGTGGGCCGGTATAGACGTTGCTGCCGTACACCGCCCCCGGGACCGCCGGACCGGCCACGACCTCATTCGGATTGCCGATGTTGATATAGGGCAGGTGTGCCGTCGGGCTCGGCGCGGCATTGTTGAACGCGACCGGATTGGTGCCGTTCGGATTGCGGAAGGAGTTGCCGGTGACGAGGTTGAACTTCTCCCACGTCGCGGCAAGCCCCAGGTCGATCGTGTGCTCGACGGGGCCGGTGCTGAACACCGCCTTCAGGTCCAGCTGGTCGAACAACAGCTGGTTGCGCGTGTCGCGCGTGTTTCCGCGCGGACCGGACGGCAGATAGTAGCCCGCGGGGATGGCGATGATCGTTTCCTGGCCCGGCCCCGTGCGGCTATCGAGATCGGTCGTGCAGACGGCGCCGGTCGGTGTCGCTCTGTTCGCCAGGCAGAAGATGCCCTGCGGCGGACTGGCCAGCGTGAACTGGCGCACGTCCTGCCAGCGGGCCAGGTTGCGGATCGACGTGGTGTCGCTCAGCTCATGCTCGAACGTGGCGGTGAACTGGTCGACGTTGATCCGCTGCTTGTCGACGTTGCGATAGCCGAAATAGTCGCTCCGATCGATGCCGGGAACCGGCCCCTGGGTGGTCGCGCCAACATAATAGGGCACGCCATATTGCGGAATGTTGCGATCTTCTTGGTGAACGTACTGGAGGATCAGGCGGGTCGGGCTGGCGATGCCGATCGTCACTGCCGGCGCGACGCCCCAGCGCTTGTAGTTCTCCACGTCGCGGCCGGGAACGTCATTGCGATGTGCCATCGCATTCAACCGGATGGCGACCAGATCGTTGACGCGCTGGTTCAGGTCGACCGTGCCGCGGTAATAATCGTCGGTGCCGATGCCGCCGGTTACGATGCGGCGGTTGGCCTCCTGCGGACGCTTGGTCACGAGATTGATGTTACCGCCGGCCGAGCCCGCGCCCGACACCACGGAATTGGCGCCGTTCGTCACCTCCACCTGTTCCAGGTTGAACGAGTCGCTGCGGCTATAGGCCGCGCTGTCGCGCACGCCGTCGGTGGTGATGTCGTTGGTCGCGCTGTAGCCGCGAAAGGTGATCTGGTCGCTGGGCGGCGTGCCGCCCTCCGCCGCGCCGAAGGTGATGCCGGGAACGGTCGACAGCACGTCGCGAAGCGTGAGCAGGTTCTGCTGCTCGATCACTTCGTTGGTCAGGACGGTGATTGTCTGCGGCGTGTCGCGGACGGTGCGGGTGCGCTTGGGCGACTCCAGGCGACGGCCCGGCTCCTCGTCAATGGCGATGTCCGTGACCGTGACGCTGCCCAGCGCGCGCTCTTGCTGCGCGGGCGTGTCGGACTGAGCGCTCTGGGCCGAGGTGGTTGCTGGCACGAGCGAGGCGCCCAGGCAGGACATGGCGAGGAACGTACGATGTGCGGCCGAGGCCGGGGCGCGATGTGACATGAGACTTCCCCCTTGTGATTCGGGGGTGCTGATATTGAGAGTCGTTTGCAGTGGCAACCGTATTGATAATCATTCTCAGTATGAGTGATGGTCAGCTTCGCAGCACGAATGGAATCGTGACGTAGCCCCGCACCATTACCGCCTCGCCGTTGCGGATCCGCGGCGACCAGCGCCACCGCCTCACCGCACCGAGGGCGGCACGGTCAAGGCGATAGCTGCCGCTACTCGATGCGATCTCCACATTTTCCACCCGGCCATCCAGCCCGACCAGCACGGCCAGCTTCACCGTACCCTGCTCATGGTGACGGCGGGCCTCCATGGGATAGGTCGGCGGCGGGGCGGCAAGCATGGTACCGGACAATTCTCCGCCGTCCATCGGCCCGGAGGCGGGCGGAGCGGGCACGGGGGCAGCGGTAGGGCCTGAGGATGTGGGGGGGCCGGGCTGGACAGGAGCCACGGCCGGCGCCGCCGCGACCGTCGCCATAGCGGGCGCGGGCTGATCAGGCAGGGCCACCACCGGCGTCGGCGCAGTGACGGCCGAGACTGGCGTCTCTGGCTGCTCCGGCATGGCGGGTGCGGGTGCGGCGGCCGCCGGCGGCCGTTGCGGCAGCAACTCCAACGAGATCACGGTCAGCGGGCGCGCTTCGGGACGGGGCACCGCGACGTTGATCATGGTGAGCGCCACGGCGACCGTCGCAACGACCACGACCGAGCAGGCCAGCGCCGCCGGCCGCGACCGGGCTGAAGGCCGGTAGACGCATGGCGCGACCTCCCCACTGCTTACCAATCGGAGTGGGACAGGCATAACGGAAAGATCCTCGGCTGCTGACATGGCCAGAACCGCTGCGCTGCTCATTAACTAAACCCC
>CAKTFL010000293.1 GCA_934555855.1 uncultured Sphingomonas sp.
GTCTCCCAGCGCGTCGGTCCCATATAGCGCATCGTAAAGGCTGCCCCAGCGAGCATTGGCTGCATTGAGCAGGAAACGCGCATTTAGGATCGGAACCACTAGCTGGGGTCCCGCTTCACTCGCGACCTCCGGATCCACATTCTCGGGCGCAATCGCGAACGGCTCCGGTTCGGGAACAAGGTAGCCGATTTCGCGAAGAAAGGCCTGATATGCCGCCGGATTGCCCTCGCCCCCGGCTTGCGCCGCGTGCCACGCGTCTATGCGTGCCTGAAGCGCGTCACGAACCGCGAGCAGCCGAGCATTCTCAGGCGCCAGGCGAGCATAGATGTCCGCCACGCCCTGCCAGAAATCGTCAGGTTGCAGGCCGGAGCCCGGCAGCGCGCGTTCCTCGATGAAGCTGGCAAGGAGTTCCGCCACCCTCAGCCCCGCACGATTTAGATAAGCGTTCGTCATCCGCCACAATCCCTTGCTTTCCCGCTGGACGGTAGCGGGCCCATCATTCTCGCGGTAGACGATCGGAAGTGGAAGCACTTGTTCCTGGAACGAGAAGATCGGGCCGGACAGCTGAGGGCTCTATGGATCCGGACTACCTGATATTCGCGCGGATCGTTGAGGAAGGCAGCCTGTCCGCTGCCGGGCGGGAGCTGCTCATCTCACCCGCCATGGTTTCTAAACGACTGGCACGCCTCGAGACCAGGCTCGGAGTGCAGCTTCTCCATCGAACCACCCGCAAGCTGGCACTGACCGAAGCGGGCGAGCGATTCCACACCGATGTTTCGGCCATCATGCGCGCCGTAGACGAGGCAGAGGCGCGCATCACTGGAATACGTGATGGCCCGGCCGGCACCTTGCGGGTGTCGGCGCCAACATCATTCGGCCGGCTGCACGTCACACCGCGGCTCCATGAGTTCCTGGAACGCTTCCCGCGCGTCCGGCTCGAGCTCGACCTGTCCGATGGCTATGTCGACTTGTTCAGCGGCCGGTTCGACGTCGCCATCCGGATCGCCACCGATAATCCGACGAGCCTGGCTGTGCATCGACTGGGGAGCAGCCGGCGCATTCTTTGCGCCAGCCCTCTTTACATAGAGCGTCATGGCGAACCTGCCGACATCGCAGCCCTCTCCCGCCACCGACTGCTTGCCGCGACCGGTCAGTTGCCCTGGCGGCTGGTCAACGGGCGCCGACGTGTCAACGTCGACGGCGAAAGCCACGTTCGCACAAACTCGAGCGAAGTGGTCCGTGAGTTGGCGATTGCAGGCGCGGGCATCGCACTCCGGTCGCTGTGGGACGTCGGGCCAATGGTCGCGGACGGTCGCTTGGCTCCAGTGCTTCCGAGCTGGGGCGGGCCAAGCGACCTGTCGGTTTATGCGGCACACCCGCGCGGCGTGCCGGCACCGGCGGTTGAAGCGTTCGTCGCCTACCTGAAGCGCAGCCTCGACCCTGCGCCCTGGGACTAGCCTCTCGCGTTAGCGCGCGTCAGGGCGCGATGGCTCCAGGAACAACCAGGACCGCCCGGAAGTCATTCACATTGGTTCGGGTCGGCCCGGTGATGACCAGATCGTCGATCGCCGCGAACAGCGTGCCGCTGTCATGCGCTCGCAGGAACTCGGCCGGATCCATCTCGGCCAATCGCGCTCTCGCGATTGTGTCCGGCCCGACGACCGCGCCCGCAGCGTGGCTGACGCCATCCACTCCGTCTGTGTCGGCAGCAAGCGCCCAGACGCCGGGACGGCCAGCTAGCTCGACCGCAAGTGCCAATGCAGTTTCGGTGTTGCGGCCGCCCGCCCCCGCAGGCTCGCCAGCCAGGGTGACGGTTGTTTCTCCGCCGGACAGGAAAACGGTCGGGCGATCAACCGGCAGGGAAGCGCGAGCCGCCAATTCGGCACCCAACAAGCTGCTCTCACCCTCCAGGTCGTCGCCCAGGATAACGGGCTTGATCCCTTCATACTCGGCCAGCTCGGCTGCCGCGCGCAACGCCGCAGCAGGCGTCCCGACCAGGCGGAAATCGGTTTGGACTTGGCCTACCAATATCGGCTCTGAGGCAACGAGCCGCTGCGCCACATGCGCGGGCAACGACGGACCGAGGATGCGAACCACCTCAGCAAGATCGGCTTCCGGCATCGGATCGACTACCGAGGGCCCGGAAGCGATTGCTGCGACATCATCGCCCGGAATGTCGCTGATGCCGAGCGTCACGACCTGGGCTGGCGCGGCCGCCGCCGCGAGCTTGCCACCCTTTATCGCCGACAGCCGACGACGGACGGCGTTCATGGTGCGGATATCAAGGCCGGAGGCGAGCAGAAGGCGGTTTACCAGCTGCTTGTCGGCCAGCGTGATTCCGTCGATCGGAAGCGACAGCACCGAAGAGCCACCGCCCGAGATCAAAACCAGCACCAGATCCCGAGCGGTCAGCTCCCGAACGGCATCAAGGATGGCGCGCGCGGCAACCTCGCTGTTAGCATCGGGCACCGGATGCGCGGCCTCACGCACAACGATGCGCTCCGTTTTGAGGGCATATCCATAGGGCGTCACCACTACGCCCGACAGCGACACCTTCGGCCAGGCCGCCTCGACCGCCGCCGCCATCGACGCGGCGGCCTTCCCCGCTCCAACGACAACACATCGGCCACAGGGCGGATCCGGAAGGTGCGCCGCGATCACCTTAGCTGGATCAGCGCTCGCAACGGCGCCGTCGAACATAGCCCGCAGGACACGGCGGGCTCGCGCGTCGGTCCACGCCACCGCGCAATCTGCCGATCGAGCCGACGCTGCCGTCATGCGGCATGCTCAAGTGAGGGTGTATCTCGGGGCTTTAGGCCGCCTGTTGCCCAATCGAGCAGCTTGACCAAGTGAATGACGGGCAACTCGGCGAAACGCCCGATCTGTACAGAGCACCCGATATTGCCGATCGCGATCACGTCCGTCCTAGCCATGTCAAGTTACCGGCCCTACGCTCCCCCAGGTTGCTCGTAAGTTCCGGCTGCAAGATGTCGTCAAACCCTGCCGACCGGCAGCACGGATGTTGCTCGGGCGGCATTCGCACCCATGGTTAGCCCTCGCCAACAGCTCCCGTGCCGCCTCTATCAATCGCACGCTGGGCACGATCGCGCGAATTGCGGGGGCAATTCTTGACCAGCGTGACAACGTCACCGGGTCTGGAGCTGGCATCAGCGGCATCCTCTTCTTGGGCCGAGATTAGCGGCGAAGAGTCTCATGTGGAAGAGTAGCGGAAGGCGAGACACCTTTTCGTTTTGAGATCGATTGGGCCGAATGCGCCAGCCCTCGGCTAAGTTCATTGCTAAGGCACGTAGCGTACCGCTTGCGCTCACGCATCCGCCCCGCCGCTCGCGCCGGCGCTGGTGACCGCGCGGCCTTTCACTTGCTTGTTGATGACGGGGTTTAGCAGGCCGTGGCGCTGCCGATCCGCCAAGTGACTCAAGGATGGCACGCTGTAAATCAGATTAGGTGCTGCGTAGCCGTTTGCGGGAGCACATTCGCGGCAACCAGGTAGCTTAATGAACGGCAGGAAAACACGCTTCCGAGATCCCAAGCGGACATGCCGCTCTCCCCCATATACGGGCTTCTTAGCCTCGCAGCCCCCACCTGAACAAATGGCCGCTACCTGCAGACGACCGCCCGAAAGCGGACAGGCCGCTATCCCCCC
>CAKTFL010000294.1 GCA_934555855.1 uncultured Sphingomonas sp.
CGTGACTGCCGCACCGTTATATGGCGGCATGCGATTACCCTTCGCGAGCGGAGCCGTTGTAGAAGGTGTCGAGATTGCTTGCCATACCTCGGACTCAGGGCAGGATTCCCCAGTGTGGGCGGTCCGGGTCGAACAGAGACGATCCGTCCCTCGATAATGACGCCGACACTGCGCGACCTGTAACGCCTGACGCCGACCCGATACACTGACCGACGCCCGCCAGTGATCCGCCGTGGACAACGTCCGCCCGTCACTACGCTGACAGGCCAGTCGCTCGGCAGGTGCTACTATCCGTTCATTTCCGGAGCATCTTCCAATCAGCGGCCGTGACCCGCGGTTTGCCGTCCTTCGGCGCAGCGTAGGGATTGACCAGCGCCTACCGCTTCACCGGAAGCGCCGCCTCAAGAGCAGCCCTCAATTCCTGGTCGGCTGCATGACGAAACGCGCGTGCTGCCTTTGCCTTCTACGGCTGATCGCCCGGCGCCGTGGCATGACCTACAAAGGTGATTCTTGCCGGCTTCGCGGCATCGCAGTGTCCACGTCAGCGCTGTGCATCGCGCACAGCTGACCAAAGCTGGCAGGCCAAGTGCGTACACGATAGTACGAATCATGCTCACCATCCTTCCCTACACCGACGCCCTCGCGCCCGTGTTCCACGACATCAGCGTCGCGTGGATTGGCGACATGTTCGTGCTGGAGGATCATGACCGCGACGTCCTGTCCCACCCGCGAGAGGCGATCATCGACCAGGGCGGCGCGATCCTGTTCGTCGCCCATCCCGAACACGGCATCATCGGCACCGGCGCGCTGATGCCGACCGAGCCCGGCGTCTACGAACTCACCAAGATGGGTGTCCGCCCGGAAGCGCGCGGCACCGGGGCCGGCGCCTTCCTCCTTGCCGCGCTGGTCGAGCGTGCCCGCGACCTGCCCGACCTCGACACCCTCTACCTCCTCACCAGCAGCAGGTGCGAGGCGGCGATCCATCTCTACGAAAAGGCGGGCTTTCTTCACGACGCCGATATCATGGCCCGTTTCGGCAGCAGCTATGCCCGGTGCGACGTTGCGATGCGCTATCCGCCCGACCGCCACGGACGTTGACCGGCGACCAGAAACTCCTGTCCTACACGCCGCTTTTCTGGTCCACCCTGGTCCATGACCAGCAAGACCGCATCCGCCCGCGCCACCCTTGCGCGGAATTTCACCCCCGTCCCCGTCCGCTCCCGCCACGATGGCTGGACGGCCGATCGCCAGGCGGGCTTCATCCAGGCGCTCGCCGCCACCGCCAGCGTCGCCGCCGCGGCGAAGTCGGTCGGCATGGGAGTGTCGTCCGCGTATGAGCTTCGCACCCGCGGCGACGCGGAGGAGTTTCGCGAGGCATGGCAACTCGCGCTCGACCATGCGGTCCAGAACCTCGCCGACGCCGCGCTCGATCGGGCGATCAACGGGGTCGCCAACCCGATCTTCTTCAAGGGCGAACAGATCGGCGAGCGGCGGGTGTACAATGAACGGCTGACCATGTTCCTGCTGCGGATGCGCGATCCGGAACGGTTCGGCCGCTGGCGCGAGGATCGCACGCCGCTCGCCATGCCCGACAGCCTCGCCAACCGTCTGCATGTCGCGGTGCTGCGGGTGCGTGCCGTGGCGCTGGGCGCGGTCCACGGCATTCAGGCGCGGCTGGGGCCGCGACCCGATGGTCCGGTGATGATGGCCCGCAAGGATGCCGAGGAATGGGCCACGGCACAGATGGAGGCGATGCTGGATGGTGTGTCCCGCCAGAATGCCGTCAGCGAGCCCGACCTGGACGACGACGAGCTGGAACCGGAATGATCAGGGGGGACGTAGTGTCCGGTTCCGGAAATCGTCGTCGGAACGTCCCTCGCCATCGCCCGTTACGCCCGCCTTACGAACACAGGAGAACAGGATGCCCAACCCAGCCGATATTCGCCCGCACATGGAGGTGCTGGGATCGGACGGCATCCATATCGGCACCGTCGACGGTGTCGAAGGCGATCGCCTCAAGCTGACGCGCCAGGATTCGAACGACGACGCGCACCACTATATCCCGTTGTCCGATGTGACCCGCGTCGACGGCAAGGTGCATGTCGGCACCACGGCGGAGGCGATGGGCCTGCTCGCGATCGCGGGGGTGACGGGCTTCACCGCCGATCATGGCGCCGCGCCGTTCCCGCCCGTGAAGAACCGGCAGGTTGAGGGCGCGCGCCCGCGCGGCAATTACTACCTCCCCTGGATCGTCGCGCTGATCGGCCTGTTGCTGCTGGTGCTGCTGTTCCGCAGCTGCGTCGGCGGTGACCGGACCGCGACCACCACCACAACCGCCGCCGCGACCACGACGGCACCCGCTGTCGCGCCGCTGCCGGTGGAGGCGGTGAAGCTGCCCAACGGCCGCTCGATCGATCTGGCACCGAACACGCTCAATTACGAGCTCCAGCGCTATCTCGCCTCCGACCAGGCCACCCCGCGCACCTTCACCTTCGACAAGCTGAACTTCGACACCGGCTCCGCCGCGATCCGGTCGGAGGATGAGGCGAATGTCGATGCGCTGGCACAGATCCTCGCCGCCTATCCAAAGGCGCGGGTGACGGTTACCGGCTACACCGATGCGCGCGGCACCGGGTCCTCCAATGCCCAGCTCGGCGCCCAGCGTGCCGCGGCCGTCGCCGCCGCTCTTGCCGGCAAGGGCATCGACAAGGGCCGGGTGGCGACCGCGACGGGTGGCGAGGGCAACCCAGCCGACACCAACGCGACCGCTGGCGGCCGTTTCGAGAACCGCCGCAGCGAGCTGACCGTCACCGCCAAGTGACCCGACGTGGCACCCGGCCTGCCTTTCGGGGCGGCCGGGTGCCCGCCTGAACGAGCGCAGACCGGAACCCTCGCCGCTGTCAAGTCGTTATTCGACATGAAAGGTGACGGTATGGAACCGGTTTTCTTCGTGATGGCGATCCTTGGTTGCGGCGACGGCAATGCCGCCTGTCAGGAGGCGCGGGTGGATCAGGCGCGCTACGCAACTGCCGCGCAGTGCCGGGCCGCGATGCCGACGGCGCTTGCCCGCCACACCGACTTGGCCTTTCCGGTGATCGCCGCCAATTGCCGCGCCAACGGGCCGATCATCGTCAAGGCTGACCGGGATCCGCGCAGGGGCTGAGGTCTCAGCTGCCCCGCCGCGGGCGCTGCCACAGATCGGGATCGCGCGGCGCGGGCGGATAAAGCCACGCTCGTCCCCGCGCCTCCGTCCAGGCACGGGCCATGAAGCCGATCTTGCGGGTGGTGGAGGTGGACACGCGCCGGTCCCACGCCCTGGCGCCACGCCGCGCCACCTCCCGCCCGATCGCGCCATAGATTTGCGCCGCTGACAGCACCGCCCAGGCGGACCGGAAGGGCAGGGCGGGGGTGCCCAGACGGGCGCTCGCCTCGAACGCCGCCGCTCGCGCCGCCAGGCGCCCGGCCAGCACCGCCAGGCGTGGGCGATAGTCCGGCCGCATCAGCGCGCCCGGCGGAATGTCCATTTCCGCCAGCCACTCGGCCGGCAGGTAGCAGCGGCCGGCGCGCGCATCCTCATCGACATCGCGAGCGATATTGGCCAGCTGGAACGCCATGCCCAGGTCGCAGGCCCGGTCC
>CAKTFL010000295.1 GCA_934555855.1 uncultured Sphingomonas sp.
GTAGAAGCCCAGTTCCTCGAACAGGGTGCCGCCCATGGTCATCCCGCGCGCGAATTCGTCCGTCTTGCGCGCGGCCTCGCCCAGCGGGCGCGGCAGCTTGCGGGCGAAGCGTTTCAGCAGGTCGCGCAGGCCCAGGAACTCGCGGCTCGACACGATACGCGACAGATAGGCCGACAGCCCGCCGACCGGCGGCGCGATCGACATGTCGTTGTCATTCAGGATCACAACAAGGCGGTTGCCCGCCGCCTCGGCATTGTTCATCGCCTCATAGGCCATGCCCGCCGACATGGCGCCATCGCCGATCACCGCGATTCCCTTGCCCGGCGAGCCTGACAGCTTGTTGGCGATGGCAAAGCCCAGCGCGGCGGAGATCGACGTGGACGAATGCGCCGCCCCGAACGGGTCGTATTCGCTTTCGGAACGCTTGGTGAAACCGGAAAGCCCCCCGCCCTGCCGGAGCGTCCGGATCCGGCCGCGACGGCCGGTCAGAATCTTGTGCGGGTAGCATTGATGGCCGACGTCCCAGACCAGCCGATCGGCGGGCGTGTTGAAGACGTAGTGGATCGCCACGGTCAGCTCGACGACCCCCAGGCCCGATCCGAGATGCCCGCCGGTGGACCCCACCGCCGAGATGGTCTCGTCGCGCAGCTCGTCGGCGAGCTGGCGCAGCTGGTCCGGCTGGAGCCGGCGCAGGTCGTCGGGGGTGTGAACAGTATCTAGCAGCGGTGTCGCGGGAGCGTCGGCCATCACGCCCGTCTAAACCCTTGAACGAAGGCTGTCACGCGGATGAACGGCGATCCGGCAGCAACCGGCGTTGCTTCGGGTCAGCCGTCGGCGGTGCCGCATTCCGCACAGCGGCCGCGGACCTCGATCACCGGCCGCTCGGCAGCGAACCCCGCGGCCTCCGCGGCGCTGCGTACCCCGCTCGTGACCCGGTCGTCGTCGATATGCGTGGTCCGTCCGCAGCTGTCGCAGACCAGGAAGATGCAGTCGTGCAGGCAATCGGGATGGGCGTTCGCCACATAGGCGTTCGCGCTCTCGACCCGGTGGGCGAGGTTCGCGCCGACGAACAGGTCGAGGATGCGGTACACGCTGTTCGCGGCGACGCGTCGCCCCTCCCGCTGGGACACCGCTTCGGCAATGTCATAGGCGGACGCAGGTTTGAGGAAGCTCGCCAACACCTCGAATACGCTGGCCCGCATCGGCGTCCATTGCTCGCCGGCGCGCTCCAGCCCCGCCTGGGCGGCGCGCGCCAGATCGGCGCCTTCCGGTTCATGGTGACGATGAGCATGCGCCATGCCGGGTATCTATGCTGCGGGCCCGTCCGCGGCAAGCCGACCTCGACGCTGCCGCCGCCCGCGCCTATCTCCCGGACATGCTCCAGCCCAGCCCTGCCTATATGTCAGCCCATCGCCCGCGCGCAGTGGCGGTGTGGCTTCTGGTCGTTGCGGCGATGATCGTCGCGATCGTGGTGGTCGGGGGCATCACCCGCCTGACCAATTCCGGCCTGTCGATCACCGAGTGGAAGCCGATCACCGGCATCGTGCCGCCGCTCAACGACGCGCAGTGGCAGGCGGAGTTCGCCAATTACCGGCGCATCCCCGAATATCAGCAGATCAATCGCGGCATGACCCTGGCCGGGTTTCAGGCGATTTTCTTCTGGGAGTATCTCCATCGCGCCCTTGCCCGGACGATCGGCCTCGCCTTCGCCATCCCGCTCGCCTGGTTCTGGACGCGGCGGCAGATCCCGGCGGGGTACAAGCCTCGCCTGCTGGCGCTGCTGGCGCTTGGCGGGCTGCAGGGTGCGATCGGCTGGTGGATGGTGACTTCCGGCCTCGCGGTGCGGACTGATGTCAGCCATCTCAGGTTGGCGGTCCATCTCATCACCGCGCTGGTGACACTGGGCGGGATCGTGTGGACGGCGCTGGACCTGCTCGACCTCGCGCGCCATCCTTACTCGCCGCCCGCGAGGCTGCGGCCGATCGCCGCCGCCGCGCTGCTGCTGCTGGGCATACAGATCCTGTGGGGCGCGTTTACGGCCGGGCTGGACGCGGGCTATGCCTTTTCGAGTTGGCCGTTGATGGGCGATGTGCTGTTTCCGGCCGATGCCCCCATGTTGGAGCCGGCCTGGCGCAATACCGTCGACAATCCGGTCGTGGTCCAGTTCATCCATCGCTGGTTCGCCTTTGTCGCGGCCGCCGGGCTCGTCGTACTCGCCTCGCGCGTGCGTCGGGCGGGGTCGCGGGGGGGCTATGCAGTAAAGGCGCTGGTTGCGCTCCAGCTCCTGCTCGGCATCGCGACCCTGCTATCCGGCGTGCAGATCGGAATCGCAGTCGCGCATCAGGCGAATGCGGCGCTGCTGCTGGTAGCTGCGGTCGTGGCGGCACATGCAGTCGGCAAGCGGGACGGAGGAGCTCAGGTATTAAAGTACCCGTCAGCAAAGCCGCCAAAAGCTTGACTTCCCTGGCCTGCTCGATCATTGCGCCCTTGTTCGCGCCGCCTGTGATCCGGGCGGCGCGTCGCGTTTCAAACCGAAAGGTCTCCCGCCCATGAAGGCGCTCATGAAGACCACCAAGGCGGCCAAGCCGCACGAGGTGGAGAAGAAGTGGCACATCGTCGACGCAGACGGTCTGGTCGTCGGCCGCGCGGCGGTGGTGATCGCCAACGTCCTGCGCGGCAAGCACAAGACGAGCTTCACCCCGCACGTCGATTGCGGTGACAATGTCATCGTCATCAACGCCGACAAAATCCGCTTCACGTCCAACAAGGCCGAGAAGAAGATCTATTACAAGCACACCGGCTATGCCGGCGGCATCAAGGGCGTCACCGCCGCCAAGGTCCTCGAAGGCCGCTTTCCGGAGCGCGTCCTGGAAAAGGCCGTGGAGCGCATGATCCCGCGCGGTCCGCTCGGCCGTCAGCAGATGCGTAACCTGCGTATCTTCAAGGGCACGGAGCATCCGCACACGGCGCAGAACCCCGAGGTCCTCGACATCGCCGGCATGAGCCGCAAGAACAAGGTGGGCGCATAATGTCCGACAATCGCCAGTCCCTTTCCGACCTTGGCGCTGCGCTGAACGAGCAGCGCGATGCCGCTGTCGCCCAATCCGATGCCTCGGCCGACGCCTACATGGCCGGCACCATCGACGCGCCGGTCCAGCGCGCGCCGCTGCGTGAGCAAGAGCTCGACAAGCAGGGCCGCGCCTATGCCACCGGCCGCCGCAAGGACGCGGTTGCCCGTGTCTGGCTGAAGCCCGGCACCGGCAAGATCACCATCAACGGCCGCGACCAGGAGGTGTACTTCGCCCGCCCGTCGCTACGCCTCGTCATCAACCAGGTGTTCGGCGTGACCGAGCGCGAGGGTCAGTATGACGTCGTCGTCACCGTGAAGGGTGGCGGTCTGTCGGGCCAGGCCGGCGCGGTCAAGCACGGCATCAGCCAGGCGATCACCAAGTACGAGCCGATCCTGCGCGCGCCGGTGAAGGCCGCGGGCTTCCTGACCCGCGACAGCCGCGCTGTGGAGCGCAAGAAGTACGGCCGCGCCAAGGCGCGTCGCAGCTTCCAGTTCTCGAAGCGTTAATTTCCCACTGCCCTGGATCGCCCAAGCGGTCCGGGGC
>CAKTFL010000296.1 GCA_934555855.1 uncultured Sphingomonas sp.
CCTGATGCTCCCGCCCGCCGATCCTGACGACCCATTCGCCCGGTGGGTCGAGGCGGCGGCCGAGCTGGCCGTCGATGCGCCGCGCGCGGTCTGCCTCCGCCGTGGCGGCAAAGGCGGCGATGCCGGCCAGCGTGCGGACCAGCGCGTGGTCGGCGGGCGCGCCATGGAAGCCGTCCGGGTATTCCTCCGCGATGAAGCCGGTCGTGAGCGCGCCCGAGCGGAAGCGCGGGTGCTGCATCAGCGCGGACAGGAAGTCGATATTGTTGCCGACGCCCTCCAGCTCGAACGCGTCGAGAGCCGCGACCTGAAGATCGGCGGCCTCGTCTCGGGTCGGCGCCCAAGTGACGAGCTTGGCGATCATCGGGTCGTAGAACATCGACACTTCGCCGCCCTCCCGGACGCCGTCGTCGATGCGGATATAGGGGGCCGGTTCGGCTGAGGCCCCCTCACCGGAACCTGGCATGTGCCCTTCGACGTCGCACAACGCGAACGGCTGTTGATGGGCCTGAGCCGCAGGGGGGGTATATCTGGTCAGCCTCCCGATGCTGGGCAGAAAGCCGCGATAGGGGTCCTCGGCATAGATGCGGTTTTCGATCGCCGAGCCGTTCAGCTTCACGTCGTGCTGCCCGAACGCCAGCCGCTCGCCCGCCGCGACGCGTATCATCTGTTCGACCAGGTCGAGGCCGGTGATCGCCTCCGTCACCGGATGCTCGACCTGCAGGCGGGTGTTCATTTCGAGGAAGTAGAAGCCCTGGCCGCCCCCCGCCTTGTTGGGATCGGCGCCGCCGGACACGATGAGTTCGACGGTGCCCGCGGAGTAGTAGCCGACCGCCCGCGCCAGCGCGACCGCCTGTTCGCCCATGGCGCGGCGCATGTCGGGGGTGACGAAGGGGGACGGCGCTTCCTCCACCACCTTCTGATGGCGGCGCTGGATCGAGCATTCGCGCTCGCCAAGATAGACGATAGTGCCGTGCTGGTCGCCCAGCACCTGGATCTCGATGTGGCGGGGACTTTCGATAAACTTCTCGATGAAGACGCGGTCGTCGCCGAAACTGGCCAGCCCCTCGCGCTTCGTCGCCTCGAAGCCTTCGCGGACGTCCTGTTCGGACCAGGCGAGGCGCATCCCCTTGCCGCCCCCACCGGCCGACGCCTTCATCATGACGGGATAGCCGATGTCGCTCGCGATCCGCACCGCCTCATCCGTGTCGGCGATCTCGCCCAGGAAGCCGGGGACGACATTGACGCCGGCCTGCTTCGCCAGCTTCTTGGACTCGATCTTGTCGCCCATCGCAGCGATGGCGGCGGGCGGCGGGCCGATGAAGGCGATGCCGGCATCGGCACAGGCGCGGGCGAAGCTTTCGCGTTCGGACAGGAACCCATAGCCCGGGTGGATCGCGTCCGCTCCGGTTTCGCGCGCGGCGAGAAGAATCAGGTCGGCTTTGAGATAGCTTTCGGCGGCGGGCGCCGGGCCGAGGCGGACGCTCTCGTCGGCCAGCAGGACGTGCGGCGCGCGGGCGTCGGCATCGGAATAGACCGCGACGGTGTCGATGCCCATGCGCCTGGCGGTGCGGATGACTCGGCAGGCGATCTCCCCGCGGTTGGCGACCAGGATCTTGGTGAACATCAGGCTCCTCTCATTCTTCTTATTGTCCCGGCCGTCGTTGCGGCGCGGAGTCTTTTCCATCGTGCCGGCAGGGAAGCTTCATCGCCCCTTCCCGCCTCCCCGGCGAAGGCCGGGGTCCAGTCTCTGCGCGACACGCCGATCGTGCTGTCGCGCGAGTCTTCGTCCGGGGCTGGGCCCCGGTCTGCGCCGGGGAGGCAGTTACGTGAAGTGGTGTCACTCCGCCGCGACCCGCATCGGCTCCTCGCTTTCCATCGCTTTGAGGCCCAGCTTCGCGAACAGCGTCGCGTCGGCGCTGTCGCCGGCATTGCCGGTCGTCAGCAGCTTGTCGCCGGTGAAGATCGAATTGGCACCCGCCATAAAGCACAGCGCCTGCGTCGCCTCCGCCATGCTTTCGCGGCCGGCGGAGAGGCGGACCATGCTGAGCGGGCAGGCGATGCGCGCGGCGGCGACGACGCGGACGAACTCGATATCGTCCAGCCGCCCCATCGGCGTGTCGGCGAGCATGTCGCCGAGCGGCGTGCCCCTGATCGGCACCAGCGCGTTGACCGTCACGCTTTCCGGGTGGCGCGGCAGTGTCGCGAGGGCGTGGACGAAGCCGATCCGGTCGTCACGCGCCTCACCCATGCCGACGATACCGCCGCAGCATACCGAGACGCCGGCGTTGCGGACGTTGGCCAGCGTGTCGAGCCGGTCCTGATAGGTGCGCGTCGTCGTAACCCGCTCATAATATTCGGGCGAGCTGTCGAGATTGTGGTTGTAGTAATCGAGCCCCGCCTCGCCCAGCCGCTGCGCCTGGCCCGCGTCGAGCATCCCCAGCGTCATGCAGGTCTCCAGCCCCATCGCCTTGACGCCGCGGATCATCGCTTCCACCTTGGGCATGTCGCGTTCCTTGGGACTTCGCCAGGCGGCGCCCATGCAGAAACGCTGCGAGCCTGCCGCCTTCGCCTCCGCGGCGGCGGAGAGGACGCTGTTCACGTCCATCAGCTTCTCCGCCTTCAGTCCGGAACCGTGATGCGCGGATTGCGAGCAATAGCCGCAATCCTCCGGACAGCCGCCGGTCTTGATCGACAGCAGGGTGCAGAGCTGAACCTCGTCGGCGGCATGATACCGGCGGTGAATGCTCGCGGCCCGGAAGACGAGTTCGGTGAAGGGGAGGTCGAACAGGGCGCGAATATCGTCACGGGTCCAGTCGGTCCGAATCATCTCGTCCACATCAACTCCTTCAACTGCTCGGTCCGCTCGCGCGTTAGGCGCGCGCGGCATTGTGACTGGGCCATGGGCTGCATCGAGCCGCCCGCGAACTGACCGCCCTCTACCACGCATTGGCGGTCGCGGAACTGGAGCCAGGCGCGCTGGCTGGCAAGCATCGCCGCGGCATAGCCGAAGCCGCCGTCACGCGATGTGTCCTGCGCGTCGCGCGCCTTCATCCGGAGATAGGCGCGCCGCCATTGCACGGTCATCGCAACGTCCGCCGTCTTCCATCCGGCATCCGCGCGGGCGTTCAACTGCGCCTGGCTCTGCGCCGCAACAGGTGTCGCGCCGGCAAGCAGCAGCAGGGCAAGGTAGCGGATCACGCGGCGACATCCTGTCCGTCGGGATCGTCAGGCGGCATGTTATGGCCGAGCAGGCGCAGCACCTCCTCGGCGGCATGGATCAGGTTGGTGCCGGGGCCGAAGATCGCCTGCACGCCGACATCGCGGAGCGCCTGATAGTCCTGGCTGGGGATCACGCCGCCCGCCACCACCTTGATATCGGCCCGGCCGGCATCGCGCAGATGGCCGATCAGCTCGGGAATCAGGGTCTTGTGCCCGGCCGCGAGGCTGGAGGCGCCGACCACGTCGACGCCGCTGTCGATCGCCAGTGCCGCGGCCTCGGCAGCGGTCTGGAAAAGTGGTCCCGGCACGATCTCGAACCCCAGGTCGCCGAACATGGACGATACCAGGTTCGCACCCCGATCATGACCGTCCTGCCCCATCTTGGCGACCA
>CAKTFL010000297.1 GCA_934555855.1 uncultured Sphingomonas sp.
AGCTCGTACTTCTCCTTCAGCCCGCGCAGGATCGAGACCGTGTCCTCGACCGTAGGCTCGCCGACGAAGACGGGCTGGAAGCGGCGCTGGAGCGCGGGATCCTTTTCGACGTACTTGCGATATTCGTCGAGCGTGGTCGCGCCGACGCAGTGCAACTCGCCGCGGGCAAGCGCGGGCTTGAGCAGGTTGCCCGCGTCCATCGCCCCTTCGGATTTGCCGGCGCCGATCAGCGTGTGCATCTCGTCGATGAACAGGACGATATCGCCCTCGGCCGCCTTGACCTCGTCGAGCACGCCCTTCAGCCGCTCCTCGAACTCGCCGCGATATTTCGCGCCGGCGATCAGCGCGCCCATGTCGAGGGCCATCAGCCGGCGCTCCTTCAGCGTGTCGGGCACGTCGCCATTGGCGATGCGGAGCGCCAGCCCCTCGGCGATCGCGGTCTTACCGACGCCGGGCTCGCCGATCAGGGCGGGGTTGTTCTTGGTGCGGCGGGCGAGGATCTGGATGGTCCGGCGGATTTCCTCATCGCGGCCGATCACGGGGTCGAGCTTGCCGTCGCGCGCCGCCTGCGTCAGGTCGCGAGCGAACTTCTTGAGCGCGTCATAGCGGTCCTCCGCGCCGGCCGTGTCGGCGGTGCGGCCCTGGCGCCGCTGGTTGATCGCGGCGTTGAGGCCCTCAGCGGTGACGCCGGCGCTCTTGAGCGCGCGGCCGGCGGGGCCGGTCGACAGGGCGAGGGCGAGCAGCAGCCGCTCGACGGTCACGAAGCTGTCGCCGGCCCTTTGGGCTACCTGCTCGGCCGCGTCGAGTACGCGCACCGCGTCGTTGTTCAGGCCCGGCGCATTCTGCGCGCCCGAGCCGGTGACGGCGGGCAGCTTGGCCAGTGCGGCGTCGGTCTCGCCGGCAGCGCGGCGCGCATCGGCCCCGGCCGCGCCGATCAAGCCGGCGGCCAGGCCCTGATCGTCCTCCAGCAACGCCTTGAGCAGGTGTTCCGGCGCAATCTGCTGGTGGTTGAGGCGGATCGCGACGGTTTGCGCCGACTGAAGGAAGCCCTTGGCCCGGTCAGTGAATTTCTCGAGGTTCATGGCTGATCCCTGTTGTGTTGACGCCGATGTGGTGTTGCTGATTGGCAACACAAGAGTAGCCGCCGGGGGTGAAGTGGAGAAAGTGGAGGACTGGAACGGGGTTTGTCGAGGGGCTCTCCACTTCGCTTGGGGCTCCTAAGGGCGAACGGGCGGAGGGCGGCAGTCATGCGGCTGAGATAGCTCCACCCATCCCCTGTAGGACAGGGCGGGAGCGGTGTTGCGGGGCGGGGCGGCGCGGCTATAGTCCGGCACGACATCGGTCGGGAACACATCGGCATGAACTTCAAGACTCTGGCGCTGAGTAGCGCCGCATTGGTCGCGCTATCCGGCCCGGTTCTGGCCCAGGACGCGAAGCCCGCGCCGGTGGCCGAACTCGTCAAGGCGGTGGACATCCCCTACCAGCAGTTCACGCTGCCCAACGGCCTGCGCGTCGTGGTGCATACCGACCGCAAGGCGCCGGTGGTCGCGGTCAGCGTCTGGTACAATGTCGGCAGCAAGTTCGAGCCCAAGGGCAAGACCGGCTTCGCCCATCTGTTCGAGCATCTGATGTTCAACGGATCGGAAAATGCGCCGGGCGATTATTTCGAGCCGCTAAAGGCGATCGGCGCCACTGACCTGAACGGCACCACCAGCCAGGACCGCACCAACTATTTCGAGACGGTGCCGACCGGCGCGCTGGACCGCATCCTGTTCCTCGAATCCGACCGCATGGGCCATCTGACCGGCGCGGTGACGCAGGCGGTGCTCGACGAACAGCGCGGCGTCGTCCAGAACGAGAAGCGACAGGGTGACAACCAGCCCTATGGCCTGATCGAGTACAAGGTCATCGAGGGGCTGTTCCCGCCGACCCACCCCTATGGCCACAGCACGATCGGCTCGATGGCGGACCTGGACGCCGCGTCGCTGGGCACGGTCAAGGACTGGTTCCGCGACCATTACGGCCCGAACAACGCGGTGCTGGTGCTGGCCGGCGACGTCGACGTCGCGACCGCGCGGCGGCTGGTGACCAGATATTTCGGCCCGATCCCGAAGGGGCCGGCCAGCATCGTGCCGCCCGCGCCGGTGCCGACCCTGCCCGCGCCCGTCAACGAGACGATGAAGGACCGGGTCGCGGCGGTGATGATCAACCGCAACTGGGCAGTGCCGGGGCTGAACAACAAGGAGTCGGTCAGCCTGGACGTCGCGGCGGGCGTGCTGGGCGGGCTCGCCTCCAGCCGGCTCGACAATGCACTGGTCAAGCGGGAGAAGCTGGCGGTCAGCGTTTCCGCGTTCAACAGCAGTTATTCGCAGGTCGGCACCTTCACGGTGCAGGTGCTGGTCAGGCAGGGCGTCGACCCGGCGCAGGTGACCCGGCGCATCGACGAGATCGTCGCCGACTTCCTGAAGAACGGGCCGACCGCGGACGAGGTCACGCGCGTGGTGACCAGCAACACGGCCAGGACGATCGACGGGCTGGAATCCGTGGGCGGCTTCACCGGCAAGGCGGTCGCGCTGGCTGAGGGCGAGCTGTATCTGAACGATCCCGGCTTCTACAAGAAGCAGCTCGCCACGCTGGCCGCGCAGACGCCGGCGACGGTGAAGGCGGCGGCCGACAAATGGCTGAACCGTCCCGCCTATACGCTGACGGTCGTGCCGGGCGCGCGCGACGCCTATGCCGAGGCTCAGGTGCCGGCAAAGGCGGCCGTCGCCGCCGCACCCGAGCCGGCCGCCAAGGGCGATCGCGGCCCGCTGCCGGCGGTCGGGCCGGTGCCGCCGCTGACCTTTCCCAAGGTGGAGCGGACCCGGCTGTCGAACGGCATCGAAGTGGTCTACGCGCAGCGCAGCGCGGTGCCGATCACCCAGGCGGTGCTGAGCTTCGACGCGGGTGTGGCCGCGGACGTGCCGAGCAGGCTCGGTACCCAGCAGCTGACCCTGAACATGCTGGAACAGGGCACCAGGACCCGCGATTCGATCCAGATCGCGGAGGCCGAGGAGCGGCTGGGCGCCCAGATCGATGCGGGATCGTCGGCGGACCGGACCACCGTGTCGCTGGCGGTGCCGAGCGCCAACCTGATCGGCGCGCTGGCGCTGTGGTCCGACATCGTCCGCAACCCCGCCTTTGCCGATGCGGAGGTCGCGCGGGTCAGGCAGCAGCAGCTCGCCGCGATCAGCCAGGAGCTGACCAGCCCGAGCGGCCTGGCGACGCGCGTCATGCCGCGCCTGTTGTACGGCGCCGGCTCGCCCTATGCAAAGCAGAGCGGGGCGGGCGACCCGATTGCGGTCGCCGCGCTGACCCCGGCGGACCTGCGCGCGTTTCAGCAGGCGTGGCTGCGGCCGGACAAGGCCAAGATCTTCGTTACCAGCGACCGTCCGCTGGCCGAGGTGCGCGCCGCGCTCGACGCGCAGTTTGGCAACTGGCAGGCGACCGGCGCGCCGGGCACCAAGTCCTTTGCCGCCGCCAGCCGCCCCGCCGCGCCGGCCCAAGCTGCTGCTCATCGACGGCCACTCGGTGGCCTACCGTGCGTTCTTCGCGCT
>CAKTFL010000298.1 GCA_934555855.1 uncultured Sphingomonas sp.
CTGGGTCGCCTCCTGCCCGCGTAACGCTTCGAGCAGTTCCAGCCCGTTCATGCCGGGCATCATCAGGTCGAGCAGGGCGATATCCGGCCGCGCGCCGGCCGAGATCAGCCCCAGCGCCTCCTGTCCGGACGAGGCGACACTCAGCCTGATTTCTGGATCGAGCGACAGAGCCATGTTCACCACCGTACGGATGTCGGCGTCGTCATCGACATACAGGATATGAAGGGCGCTCATTGCGCCGTCGCCGGCATGACGGGCCGGTCCGCGTCCGGCGATCCCGCGAGTTGCAGCAGGGGCAGGGAAACGGCGAAGCTCGCGCCCCCGCCGTCGCGATCCTCGAACCAGATCGCGCCCTCGTGACGCAATACGATCTCCCGCGAGATGGCCAGTCCCAGGCCCGTACCCTTGCTGTCGCCGCTCGGGGACGCCTGTTCGAACCGGCCGAATATCCGGTCGCGAAAGGTCGCCGGTATGCCCGGTCCGCGATCCTCGACCCGGATCATCGCCCGGTTCTCGCCCGCCGCCAGGTCCAGCTCCACCGCCGCCCCGGCCGGCGAGACGTTGACGGCATTGGACAACAGGTTGGTGACCACCTGCAAGAGCCGGTCGCCATCGCCGAACACGTTCACCGCCCGGTCCGGCAGGCGGCAACGGAGGGTTACCCGGTGCAACCGGGCCAGGCCCTCGTTGTCCAGGCAGGCCCGCTTCAGCACGCCGCACAGGTCAAGCGGCGCGCGCGCCATCTCCAGCCGGCCCGATTCGATGCGGTCGATGTCGAGCATGTCGTTGATCAGGCGGATCAGGCGGCGGCTGTTGCTTTCGGCGATCTCGACCAGGCGCCCGGCCTTTGCGCTGACCGGACCGGCTGCGCCCGCCCGCAACAGTCCCAGCGAGCCGACGATCGACGTCAGCGGCGTGCGGAGTTCATGGCTGACGGTGGATATCAGCTCGTCCTTGACCTCCTCCACCTGCTTGCGCTCCGAAATATCGCGCAAGGACAGGACCAGATGGTCGCCGCTCGGCAGTCGCATTACGCCCATCGCGACGTCCACCGCCAGGTGCTGGCCTGTGCGATGCCGAGCGGCGCGATCGGGCAGGAAAGGACGGCGCAGCAGCCCGTCCTCGAGCCCGATGCGCTCGTGAAAGCTTCCCGCCTCCGGGCCGAGCTGAAGCACGGTTCCGACGTCGCACCCCTCCAGCTCGGCGGGCTGATAACCCAGCATCGCGGTCGCGGCGGCATTGACCATCTCGATCGTGCCGCTCGGGTTCAGGATCAGGATCGCATCCACCGTGCTTTCCAAAACCGCCGCATTGCGCTCGGCCGCTTCCAGCGCGTCGACCAGCGCCCAGTGACGCAGCTGCCTCAACCGCCACAGGATGGCGAGGAACAGGAACACCAGGATCACGAGGGTGCCCACCACCACCAACACTGTGCTTCTCAGGGCTTTTCGCTGCGTCGAGAGGGCGGCGCTTCGCTCGCGGGTGCGGGCCTGTTCGCGCGCGACCATCTGCCCCACGACCTGCCGCAGGTCCTCCATCACCCCATCGGCGACTGTCCCGTCCGCGATCTTGTGGGCGGCGGTGGGGTTCCCCGAATCGAACAGGCGGATGGCGGTGGCCATTTCGGCGAGCTTGCGCTCGGTCAGCCGGCTAACCACCGGCAGATAGCCGCGCGGCAGATCCGGATCGCGGGCGATGGCGTCGGCCGCCAGCTGCCGCCGGACCGCGACGACCGCCGGCCGGAAGCGAGCCAGAAAGATCGGGTCGCCCGCCAGGAGATAGCCGCTTTCCCCCGCTTCGGCGTCCTTCAGTCGTGACAGCAGCATGAGCTGGGCGATGCTGCGATCGTATGACCGCCCCGCCTGTTCGCGCAATCGTTCGGAGCGGAGGTACTCCGTCTGAAGCCACGCCAGCAGCGCCGTCACGATCAGCGGCACCAACGCCGCGACGAACAGGAACCGGACGGCGGACGGCGCTGCGATCCGGGCAGGGGGGCGCCGATCACGCGGCGTCATTCCGCGGTTGATCCAATCAGCGGTTGCAGGGCCAGCAGCGCCTGGGTTCGATTGGTCACGCCGATCTTGCGGAAGATGGCGGTCAGGTGGGCCTTCACCGTCGCCTCTGTCACGTCCAGATCGCGCGCGATCTCCTTGTTCGATCGTCCGCCCGCCAGCGCCATCAGCACGCCGTGCTGAGCGGGCGACAGGTCGCGGATACGCGCGCGGGCCGCCTCCACGCCGGGGTTGGCGGACCCTGCCGTCGGAAAGCAGGGCTGGCCGGCATCAATGCGGCGCAGCTGGTCGGCGAGCCGGTCGAGCGGCAGGCTCTTGAACAGATAGCCGGCGGCGCCGAGCGCGCGGGCGGCATCCACCAGCTGCGGGTCCTCCCGCGCGGTGACCACCACGATCGGCGACTGGGGAGAGCGGAACTGCAACGCGAGAAAGCCGGAAAACCCGCGTGCATCGGGCAGGTGCAGGTCGAGCAGGATCATGCGGAATGCCGCCCGCGCCCCGGCCTCCGCCACCGCCTCCGCGACCGTGCCGACCCCCACGATGCTGGCTCCCTGAAGCGCCGCCCTGGCCGCAAGCGACAGGCCCTCCCGCGTCAGCGGATGATCGTCCGCCACCAGCACACGACCACCCGACTTCACGACATCTTCCCCATAAAGTACCGTATCGACACATTTTCTTTTTATTATTCCCAGATGCCCATTCACCTGTCCAGGCGTATCGGCACTGCGATGGATGATGTGAAACGCGCTTTACTGGTCCTTGTCGCTGATCCCGATCAAGCCGATCGTATACTTGTGGCGGAGGGGCTGGCGGGCGCCGGCTGGCAGGTGGATTTCGCACGGACCGCGGCGGAGGCCCCGGCGCATGTCGATCCGGTCGCGGCCCTTGTCATTATAGCAGTGGACGATGCCGCGCAGCATGACGCGGCCCTCCTGCAATCGCTGCGGTCCCGTCCCGGCGCGGCAGGAAGCGTGCCGGTCATCGCCTGGACCGACGGGCCGATCGCCAGCCGCCCCGCCTGGCTCGCCCGTGGCTATGACGATGTTGTCCTGCGTCCGGCTCGTCCCGAGGAGATGATCAAGGCAGTCGAGCGGTGGCGGCCGGACGGGACCGATCTCTCGCTCGACCGGCTGGAGGGGGTGTTCGGGAGGGCGCAGATCAGCGCCATGGTGCAGCATCTGCGTGAAACGCTCGTCAACGCCCTGTCGGCTGCGGAAGCGGACGGACTCGCGGCCACGGCGCACCGGATCGCCGGCGTGGCGGGAACGCTTGGTTTCACGCACGTCGGGCAGGCATGGCTGGCGGTGTCAGAGGGCGACTCCGGGGCGCTGGACGAGGCGAGGCGCCGGTCGCGGATGGCGGTCGCGGCCATCGATCGGCGCTATACTGCGGCAAACCCTTAGACTTCGGTCGGAAGAACGAGAACGGCCGGTCTGCGGTAAGATGTTGTTTACCGCGTCGGCACGACCCCATCCGCATCACGAATGGGGATCCGACCATGACCGCCACTCCTGTCATGTTGCGCTCGCATGTTATCGCATTCGCCGGCGCCGTGCTGGCCTGCAC
>CAKTFL010000299.1 GCA_934555855.1 uncultured Sphingomonas sp.
GGCGGACATGCTGCGCGGTTTTCCCTTGCCCGCGGGCACGATGCTGGCGTGACCCGCTTCGCGCTGACGGTGGAATATGACGGCCGGCCGTTCATGGGCTGGCAGCGACAGGCGCACGGGCCGAGCGCGCAGGGCGTGCTGGAGCGGGCGGTGCGGGCGGTGACGGGCGAGGCTGCGGTGCTGCACGCCGCGGGCCGCACCGATGCCGGCGTCCATGCGCTGGCGATGCGGGCGCATGTCGACGTGGCGAAGGCAATCGCGCCCTTTCGCCTGATGGAGGCGCTGAACGCACGCTGCCGGCCCGATCCCGTGGCGGTGCTGGCGTGCGAGGAAGTGGCCGACGATTGGCACGCCCGCTTTTCGTGCCTCGGCCGGTCCTACGAATATCGCATCGTCAACCGGCGAGCGCCGCTGACGGTCGACAAGGGGCTGGCATGGCAGGTCGCGCAGCCGCTGGACGCCGGCGCGATGCACGATGCGGCGCAGCGGCTGGTCGGGCGACACGATTTCACCACCTTCCGCTCTGCCCATTGTCAGGCGGCGAGCCCGATCAAGTCGATCGACCGGCTCGACGTGCTGCGCGACGGTGACCGCGTGACGGTGTTCGCGTCGGCGCGATCGTTCCTCCATCATCAGGTGCGGTCGATGGTCGGCAGCCTGGCTCAGGTCGGCCTTGGCCGCTGGACCGCGGACGACCTGTCGGCGGCGCTGGAAGCGTGCGACCGGCAGCGCTTGCCGCTTAATGCGCCGCCCGACGGGCTGTTCTTCGTCAGCGCTAGCTACTGACCGACCGGCTGAACCGGGCGGCCAGCTCGACATGGGTGGACCAGCGGAACTGGCCCACCGGCTGAATCCAGTCGAGCCGCCATCCCCCGTGCGTCAGAGCCAGAGCATCCCGCGCGAAGCTGCTGGGATTGCAGGAGACATAGGCGATGATCGTCGCTCGACTGGCTGCAAGCGCCGCGGCCTGGTCGCGCGCGCCGGCGCGCGGCGGGTCCAGTACGATCGCGTCGAAACGGTCGAGCTCGACGGTAGTGAGCGGCCGGCGGTACAAGTCGCGATGGTCGGCGAACACCGGGCGCTGCGCCGCGTTGGCGCCGGCCTTGAGCGACATGATGGCTTCGCGCGCGCCCTCCGCCGCATAGACCTTGCCTGGCAGCGCGAGCGCGAAGGTGCCGAGGCCCGAGAACAGGTCGGCGGTCGTCGCGGGCGAGCCCACCGCTTCGCGCACCGCCGCGACCAGCGCCGCCTCACCCTCCCGTGTCGCCTGGAGGAAGGAACCGGGCGGGAATGGGACGGGCGTGCTGCCCAGCGTCACCGTTACGGGGCGCGGCTCCCAGCGCGTTTCCGGGCCGAGGCCGTCATCCACCGACAGGCGGGCGAGCCCGTGCCGTTCGGCAAAAACCGTGATCGCTTCCGCCGCCGCTAGGCCGTCGGGCGCAAAGCCGGCGATCAGCACGTCGGCGCCCTGATCGGTCAGGGTCAGCTGAACGTCGGCCCGGCGCTTCAGCCCCAGCCGCGCGAGCAGCGATCGCAGCGGCGCGACCAGCGCGAACAGCTCGGGCGCGAGGATGTGACATTCATGCATGTCGACGATCGCGTGGCTCTTTTCCGCCGCGAAGCCGAGCAGCACGCGCCCGCCCTTCCCTTCGGCATGGAGCGTGGCGCGACGGCGGGTGCGCGGAGGTGACAGCAAGGGCGGGCGGATCGACGCCGACAGGTCGTGCGCGTCGAGGGCCGAGGCGATCCGGTCGATAACGAACGCGCCATAGGCGTCGTCATCGAGATGCTGGAGCTGGCATCCACCGCAGGCCGGGAAATGACGGCAGGGCGGCTGCTGATGATGCGGGCCGGGCACGACCTCTCCCGCCTCGGTCAGCGTGTCTCCGGGGGCGGCGAATGCAGCGTGGCGACCGTCCTCGGACACGCCCTCGCCACGCGCGGCGACGCGGACGATGACGCTCACAGCGAAGCCCGCGCGTGGCGGAGGGCGACGGCAAGCTCGTCGGCGATGAAGGCCGGGCCGAGCCGGCGCGCCGCGTCGCGGTGCAGCCACACCCCCACCTCCGCCGCGGCGAGCGGGTCGAGGCCGGCGGCCAGCACCATGCCGATCGCGCCGGCGAGCACGTCGCCGGTGCCGGCGGTCGACAGCCAGTCGCTGGCGTCCCCCGCGACGATGACGCGCCCGTCCGGGGCGGCGCAGACGGTGTCCGGGCCCTTGAACACCAGTATCGCGCCCGACCGGGCCGCCGCGGCACGGGCTCGGTCGATCTTCGATCCCGGCCCGCTGCCGAACAGCCCGTCGAACTCACCGGCATGAGGCGTCAGGATCGCCGGCGCGGCGCGGCTCCGCAGCCGGTCGGGATCGAGCAGGCGCAGCGCGTCGCCGTCGATCACCAACGGACGCGACGTCTCCAGCGCCCGATCGAGCAGCGCGCGCATCTCGTCGTCACGACCAAGGCCCGGGCCGATCACCAGCGCGCCGATCCGCTCATCGGCCAGCGCCTCGTCGGTCAGGGCGCGGCGTACCAGCGCATGGGGCTCGCCGGGCATCGACGCCCCGAGCAGGGCGACATAGCCCGCGCCCGCATGCATCGCCGCCATAGCGGCCAGATGCGCGGCGCCGGCCATTCGCCCACGAACGACGGCGACCATGCCGCGATTGAACTTGTGGCTGTCGGGATCAGGCCGGGCCAGGTCCGGCTTGGCGATCGCACGCACGTCACCAGTCACGGTCACGCCGATATCGAGCGTCCTGATCTGCCGGCTGTAGCGCGCCGCCGGCTGGAGCAGGTGCGCCGGCTTTAACGCCCCGAGCGTTAGCGTCAGGTCGAAACGCGGCAAGGGGCCCAGCACCTCTCCCGTATCGGTACGGACGCCGCTCGGCAGGTCGACGGCGACCGACAGCTGGGCGGCGTCGGCGAGCCTGGAAAGCGCGCCCGCGATATCCGGGTCCAGCGGTCGCGACAGGCCGGTGCCGAACAGCGCGTCGATCAGGACCGGGGCGGCACGCACCGTCGCGAGCGGTTCGACCGGCCCGTCCCAGCCGGCGCGGGCGCGGCGGGCGGCATCCGTGCCGGGCTCGCCCGACGCCGCGACCCGAACCGGAACGCCGGCACGGCGAAGCGCGACCGCCGCGACATAGCCGTCGCCGCCGTTATTGCCCGGACCGCACAGGATCAGCGTTTCCTGCCCTGCCCCGACCCGCCTGACGGCCTCCGCCACCGCCTCGCCGGCGCGGGTCATCAACGCCTCGACGCTGCTGCCCGCCTCAATGGCCGCCACCTCGGCGGCGCGCATCTGGGCGGAGGTGAGAATGGGCAGGCCGTCGATCGAAGTCATGATGCGGCAGGCAGTTAGCGACCCGTCAGCCATTCGACCAGCCTGCCCGGCGGAATAGAGTCCGATCCATCCAGTCTGAACTTTTCTCGCCCTTGTGCCCCCGCGAAGGCGGCGGTCCAGTCTGGGCCCCCGGCTTCGCGGGAGCACAAAGGTGTGGCGAGTAGCTGATCCGTTGTATCGACCTGCCTGGATCAGCGTTTAGATATCGGCATAGACGTGCCGCTCGGCCTTGGC
>CAKTFL010000300.1 GCA_934555855.1 uncultured Sphingomonas sp.
ACCGATGGCTGGCGTGGGGAGGATCGCCGAGCCGCCGCCCGTAGCCTTCGACTCGTTGTAGAGCGACACGTTGCCGGACACGATCGGATAATCGAGCGCGCGGCACGCCTCGCCCATGCCCTCGAGACAGCCGACGAGCTGGCCCATGATCTCGGGCCGCTGCGGATTGGCGAAGTTGAGGCAGTTGGTGATCGCCAGCGGGTTCGCGCCAACGGCGGTCAGGTTGCGCCAGGTTTCCGCGACGGCCTGTTTGCCGCCCTCGACCGGATCGGCATAGCAATAGCGGGGGGTACAGTCGGTGCTCATCGCGAGCGCCTTCTCCGTACCATGGACCCGCACCACAGCCGCGTCGCCCCCGGGCCGCTGGACGGTGTCGGCCCCGACCATGTGGTCGTACTGCTCCCAGATCCAACGACGCGAGGCGATGTCGGGCGATCCCATGAGCGTCCGCAGATCGCCGGCAATGTCACGGGTGTGGAGCCCTTCGCCGAGCGGGGCGAGCGCGGGGGTCGGCTGGTGCGGCCGGTCGTACAGTGGCGCCTCATCCGCCAGCGGCTCCAGCGGGATATCGCACACAACCTCGCCACGGTGCTTCAGCACCATGCGGCCCGTATCGGTAACATGACCGATGACCGCGAAATCCAGCTCCCATTTGCGGAAGATCGCCTCAGCTTCCGCCTCGCGGCCGGGCTTCAGCACCATGAGCATTCGCTCCTGGCTCTCCGACAGCATCATCTCATAGGCGGTCATGCCCTCCTCTCGCTGGGGCACGTCATCCATGATCAATTCTATGCCGACGCCGCCCTTGGAGGCCATTTCGACGGAAGAGGAAGTAAGGCCGGCTGCACCCATGTCCTGGATAGCGACGATCACGTCCGTCGCCATCAGTTCCAGGCACGCCTCGATCAGCAGCTTTTCGGTGAAAGGATCGCCGACCTGGACGGTCGGGCGTTTCTCTTCCGCATCCTCACCGAAATCGGCCGATGCCATGGTGGCGCCATGGATGCCGTCGCGCCCCGTCTTGGAACCGACATAGACGATCGGGTTGCCGATGCCTGAAGCAGCAGAATAGAAGATCTTGTCGGTGTCTGCGACGCCCACCGTCATCGCATTGACCAGGATGTTGCCGTCATAGGCGGGGTGGAAATTCACCTCGCCACCGACCGTAGGCACGCCGACGCAATTTCCGTAGCCTCCGATACCGTGGACCACGCCGGCGATCAGATGACGCATCTTGGGGTGATCGGGCCGGCCGAAACGGAGGGCGTTCAGGTTCGCGACCGGCCGCGCGCCCATGGTGAACACGTCACGCAGAATGCCGCCGACACCGGTCGCGGCACCTTGATATGGTTCGATGTAGGACGGGTGATTGTGGCTCTCCATCTTGAAGATGGCGGCCTGTCCGTCGCCGATATCGATCACACCGGCATTCTCGCCGGGGCCGCAGATCACCCACGGGGCCTCGGTCGGCAGCTTCTTCAGGTGGATGCGCGAGCTTTTATAGGAACAATGCTCCGACCACATGACCGAAAAAATCCCGAGTTCGACCAGGTTCGGCTCCCGCCCGAGTGCGTGCAGGACGCGCTCATATTCCTCGGGCGACAGGCCGTGTTCGGCGACGATCTCGGGGGTGATCTGCGACTGTGTAGGGCTCATGGGCGGCGACATAGCGACGCCGCCCCGATCCGTGAAGTCAGGCCGCGGCTGCGTCGATCTCCGATGCTGGCAGGCGGATCAGATAATCGAATGCGGACAGCGCCGCCTTGGACCCCTCGCCCATGGCGATGATGATCTGCTTGTACGGCACGGTGGTCACATCGCCCGCCGCGAAGACGCCGGGCAGCGACGTGTCGGCGCGCGCGTCCACCTCGATTTCCCCGCGATTCGACAGTGCGATCGTGTCCTTGAGCCACTCCGTATTCGGGACCAGCCCGATCTGGACGAAGATACCTTCCAGCGGCAGTTCGTGATTCGTACCGTGGTTGCGGTCGCGATAATGCAGCGCGGTCACGCGGGTGCCGTCGCCGGCCACTTCCGTGCTCAGGGCAGAGGTGATGATCTGCACGTTGGGCAGGCTCGCCAGCTTGCGCTGCAATACCGCATCAGCGCGCAGGTCGGCTTCATATTCGATCAGCGTCACGTGGGCGACCACGCCTGCGAGATCGATCGCCGCCTCCACGCCGGAATTGCCGCCGCCGATTACTGCCACACGCTTGCCTCGGAACAAGGGGCCGTCGCAGTGCGGGCAATAGGTCACGCCCTTGTTGCGATACGCGTCCTCGCCCGGCACGTTCATCTGGCGCCAGCGGGCGCCTGTGGAGAGAACCACGGTTCGTGCCATGAGGGCGGCGCCGCTGGCGAGGCGCACCTCGTGCAGACCGCCCGGCGTGCGGGCCGGCACCAGCTTTTCCGCGCGCTGCAGGTTCATCACATCGACGTCGTAGTCGCCGACGTGCGATTCCAGCTGCTGGGCGAGACGAGGGCCCTCGGTATGCTGGACCGAGATGAAGTTCTCGATCGACATGGTGTCGAGTACCTGCCCGCCGAAACGCTCCGCAACGATGCCGGTGCGGATGCCCTTGCGCGCGGTATAGATTGCCGCCGCGGCGCCAGCGGGGCCGCCGCCGACCACGAGGACGTCGAACGGATCCTTCGCGGCAATTTTTTCGGCCGCGCGCGCGGACGCGCCGGTGTCGAGCTTGGCGAGGATCTGTTCCACCTCCATGCGGCCCTGACCAAACGGCTCGCCATTGAGGAAGATCGCTGGCACCGACATGATGTTGCGGGCGGTAACCTCGTCCTGGAACACGCCGCCTTCAATCGACGTGGTGCGGATGCGCGGATTGACTACGCTCATCAGGTTAAGCGCCTGCACCACGTCCGGGCAGTTCTGGCAGGTCAGCGAAAAATAGACCTCGAAATCATAGTCGCCGTCCAGCGCCCGGATCTGCTCGATCACCTCCGGCGCGACCTTGGGCGGGTGGCCGCCGACCTGCAGCAGCGCGAGGACGAGGCTGGTGAATTCATGGCCGAGCGGAATGCCGGCGAAGCGGACGCCGATGTCAGTGCCGACACGGCGGATCAGGAAGGAGGGCCGGCGCGCATCGTCATCGGTGCGGATGGTGGTGACCTGAGGCGACAGCTCGGCGATCTCGTCTAGCAGCTCGAGCATCTGGCGCGACTTCGGCGATTCGTCAGCCGAGGCGACGAGCTCGATCGGCTGGCGAATGTTGGCGAGATAGGACTTGAGCTGGGTCTTGAGATTAGCGTCGAGCACGGATGGCCTCCGTTGGATTTTGAGCAGGTGACATCGCACCGCCAGCCCCGCTCGGGCCGAACCTGTCGAGGGCCTGCACTTCCTCTGGAGGAGGAAGGCAGTCCTTCGATAAGCTCAGCGCGAACGGGAAGTGAAGGTAGGGACGACCGGCCGCCGCCCCTGGCCTTCGGCTTAGATCTTGCCGACGAGGTCCAGCGACGGGGCGAGCGTCTCTTCGCCTTCTTCCCACTTGGCGGGGCAGACCTCGCCTGGGTGGGCCGCAATGTACTGCGCCGCCTTGATCTTGCGGAGCAGCT
>CAKTFL010000301.1 GCA_934555855.1 uncultured Sphingomonas sp.
CTTCGGCAGATCGCGGGCAACATCGCCATGCCGGGATTCACCGCGCCCAAGCTGCTGTGGGTCCGCAAGCATGAACCGGCGTTGTTCGAGCAGGTCCGCACCGTGCTGCTGCCGAAGGATTATGTCCGGCTGCGGATGACGGGCGACAAGGCCTCCGACCTGTCCGACTCGGCTGGCACGCTGTGGGTCGATGTCGCCCGTCGGCGCTGGAGCGACGATATCCTGGCCGCTACTGGCCTGACACAGGCGGCCATGCCGCGCCTGTTCGAGGGTACCGAGATCACCGGCAGGCTGCGCCCAGACGTCGCCGAGCTGTGGGGGATTCCGGCCGTGCCGGTCGTCGCGGGCGGCGGCGACAATGCCGCGGGCGCGGTCGGCGTCGGCGTGGTCAAGGACGGTGACGCGCTGTTGTCGCTCGGCACGTCGGGCGTGATCTTCGTCGCTACCGACGAGTTCAGGCCCAACCCGGCGCGGGCCGTCCATGCCTTCTGCCACTGCCTGCCGGACATGTGGCATCAGATGAGCGTTCACCTGTCGGCTGCCTCCTGCATCGACTGGGTGGCGCGGCTGACCGGCGCGGCGGGCGCGGCGGACCTGTTCGCACGCGCCGAGGCGGCAGGCCCCGGTACCGGGAGCGAGATCTTCCTCCCCTATCTGTCGGGCGAGCGCACACCGCACAATGATGCCCGCGTCAGGGGCGCGTTCCTCGGCCTCGACAATGACACCGATGCTGGCAAGCTCGCCCAGGCTGTGCTGGAGGGCGTCGCCTTTGCGCTCGCGGACGGGCTGGACGCGCTTCGCGACGCCGGCACGACTATCGAGAAGCTGTCCGTGATCGGCGGCGGGGCGCGCTCAGGATATTGGGGCCGCATCATCTCTGCCGCTTTCGGCGTGCCGCTCGTCTACCTTCGGGGCGGGGAAGTCGGCCCGGCGCTCGGCGCGGCTCGGCTGGCGCAGGTCGCCGTCGATGGCGGCACGCCTGCCGAGGTCTGTGTGGCCCCGCCAGTCGCTCGCCAGATCGATCCCGACCCGGCGCTGGTCGATCTGCTCGCCCCCCGCAAAGCCGCGTTCCGCCAGGCCTATCCCCGCATCACCCCCAAGAAAGGTCAGTAATGTCCCGCGCAACCGACTATTTCGCCGAGCTTCCTACCGTCAAATATGAAGGGCCGGATTCCACCAACGAGTTCGCCTACCGCTTCTATGACAAGAACCGGGTCGTGCTCGGCAAGACCATGGAGGAGCAGCTCCGCTTCGCCGTGTGCATGTGGCACACCTTCTGCTGGCAGGGGTCGGACGTGTTCGGTCCGGGCACCTTCCATCGCCCCTGGCAGGCGCACGCTCATTCGGGCGAAGCGGCCGAGATGAAGCGCGAGGTAGCGTTCGAGTTCTTCAAGAAGCTCGACCTGCCCTTCTACTGCTTCCATGACGTGGACGTGATGGAGGAAGGCAAGACCGTCACGGAGTATCAGAAGAACTTCGCGACGGCCGTCGATCACCTTGAGAAGCTTCAGGCCGACAGCGGCGTCAAGCTGCTGTGGGGAACCGCCAACCTGTTCTCCGATCCGCGCTATGCCGCAGGCGGCGCGACCAACCCCAACCCGGAAGTCTATGCCTGGGGCGCGATGCAGGTCCGTGCGGCGATGGAGGCGACCCATCGCCTGGGCGGCGCCAACTATGTGCTGTGGGGCGGCCGTGAGGGTTATGAAACGCTGATCAACACCGACCTGAAGCGGGAACTCGACAATTTCGGACGCTTCCTCAACCTGGTCGTCGAGCACAAGCACAAGATCGGCTTCACCGGCACCATCCTGATCGAGCCGAAGCCGTTCGAGCCGACCAAGCACCAGTATGATTTCGACACCGCCACCGTTTACGGCTTCCTGAAGCGCTACGGCCTCGAAAATGAGGTCAAGGTGAACATTGAGGCAAATCACGCGACGCTTGCCAGCCACACGTTCGAGCACGAAATCGCGACCGCGGGCGCGCTCGGCCTGTTCGGCTCGATCGACGCCAATCGCGGGGATCCGCAGAATGGCTGGGACACCGACCAGTTTCCGAACTCCGTCGAAGAGACGACGCTTGCCGTGCTGGAGATCATCCGGGCCGGCGGGTTCACGACTGGCGGTTTCAACTTCGACGCAAAGGTGCGTCGTCAGTCGGTCGATGCCGAGGACCTGTTCCACGGTCACATTGGCGGCGTCGACGTGGTCGCCGCGGCGCTGCTTAACGCCGAGAAGCTGATCGAGGACGGTCGGCTCGACGCGTTCAAGAAGGAACGCTATGCCGGCTGGGACGGCGAACTCGGCCAGCTTATCCATCGAAAGGGCACCAGCCTGTCCGACATTGCGGACCTGGCCATCGAGCGCGACCTGAACCCTAAGCACAAGTCGGGCAAGCAGGAGCGGCTGGAGAACATCATCAACCGCTTCGTCTGATCTCGTTCGAACCGACAGGAAACAGGCCGGCGTCGCGTCATGCGGCGCCGGCTTTTTTCATGGCTGGTGACGGCGATTCAGGCCGTGCCCCGCGCTCGAATCCATCCAGATCGGGTTCCACGACCGAACGTTAAAATCCAGATAGGGGCGCTCACGATCAGATCAGCAGCCATGCCGCCAGGCACAATCACGGACCAACGGGCACGAAGAGGGCAGCCTGCCCGGTAAAATGATGTGACAAAGTCAGAACGGATCTTTGATCAACCCGAAATGGCGGGCTTTACCCAGCCGGCGATCTGCCAAGGCCGCATCCGCCGCTACCCGCAGCGGAGTTCTTCCGAGAACAGGAAGGCCCCGTACGGAACCGAAGCCTTCCTGCCCATCAACGCAATTAACGACCGCCGGCGCCGCCCCAGCCGCCCGGCGTCAGCCACTCGTAAAGCCCGCGACCGAGATTCGCTTTCTTAGCCATGGTAAATTCCCCGTAAGCAAGCGGACCGCTTGCATAGGTAAATATGCCATTAACTAATTTGGTTAGCAATGCGCTAAACTATGCCACTCGTTGCAACCTCGTGGCGGACAGGATCCGTTGCAGTTCAGCGAAGCGGATGGGTCTCCCGACCAGGTAACCCTGAGCGACATCGCACCCCATTTCTGCCAATACGGAAAGCGTTTCAGACTGCTCCACGCCCTCCGCAACCACGGTCAGGCCAAGCGAATGAGCGAGTTCCACCGTCGATTGGGCCATGATCCAGGCGCTGCGATCGGTGTGAATCGCGCCTACGAAGCGGCGGTCGATCTTTATCTCGGACGCCGGCAGCTTGCGTACGTAATCGAGATTGGAAAAGCCGGTGCCGTAGTCATCGATCGAGACATGGACTCCCATGTCCCTGAGCGTACGCAGCGTTTCGATCGCGACGCCCTCCGTATCGATGGCAGCGCTTTCGGTAACTTCCAGGGTCAACCGGCCAGGCTTCAGCCCATGCTTCTCCAGCAGGGCAGCAACCACCTCCGGAAGTTCCGGCTGGGTCAGCATCCGCACCGACAGGTTCACAGCCACGGTAAAGCGATCATCGATCACATCGAGTTGCCGCGCGTCGCGAACCGCCGTTTCCAGGCCGACGAAGGTCAGA
>CAKTFL010000302.1 GCA_934555855.1 uncultured Sphingomonas sp.
GATCATGACCGATACCGCACTCCATCCGTCGGCCTTTCAGGCGCACGACCACGAGCATCGCCACGCGGCGGATCACAAGCCGGCGTTCTTCGCGCGTTGGTTCATGTCCACCAATCACAAGGACATCGGCACGCTGTACCTGATCTTCGCGATCACCGCGGGGATCATCGGCGGCGCGATCTCCGGCCTGATGCGGGCCGAGCTCGCCCATCCGGGCATCCAGTATCTCGGTACCTGGGCCAGCCTGCTGCATGGCGGCGAGCAAAGCCTCGACCAGTCGCTGCATCTCTGGAACGTGCTGATCACCGCCCACGGCCTGATCATGGTGTTCTTCATGGTCATGCCGGCGATGATCGGCGGGTTCGGCAACTGGTTCGTGCCGATCATGATCGGCGCGCCCGACATGGCGTTCCCGCGCATGAACAACATCAGCTTCTGGCTGCTGATTCCCGCCTTCACCCTGCTGCTCGCTTCTCCGTTCGTCGGCAGCGGCGCGGGCGTGGGCTGGACCGCCTATGCGCCGCTGTCGACCTACGGCGAGCCGGGACCGTCGGTGGACATGGCGATCCTGTCGCTGCACCTGGCGGGCGCGTCGTCGATCCTGGGCGCGATCAATTTCATCACCACCATCTTCAACATGCGCGCGCCGGGCATGACCCTGCACAAGATGCCGCTGTTCGTGTGGTCGGTGCTGGTTACCGCGTTCCTGCTGCTGCTGGCGCTGCCGGTGCTGGCCGCCGCCATCACCATGCTACTGACCGACCGCAATTTCGGCACGACCTTCTTCGACCCCGCGGGCGGCGGCGACCCGGTGCTGTACCAGCACCTGTTCTGGTTCTTCGGCCATCCCGAAGTGTACATCATGATCCTGCCGGGCTTCGGCATCGTCAGCCAGATCATCGCGACGTTCAGCCGCAAGCCCGTCTTCGGTTATCTCGGCATGGCCTATGCCATGGTCGCGATCGGCGTGGTCGGTTTCGTGGTATGGGCCCACCACATGTTCGCGACCGGCCTGTCGGTGAACATCAAGATGTATTTCACCGCCGCGACCATGGTCATCGCGGTGCCGACCGGCATCAAGATCTTCTCCTGGATCGCGACCATGTGGGGCGGGTCGATCACCTTCAAGACGCCCATGGTCTGGGCGATCGGCTTCATCTTCATGTTCACGGTCGGCGGCGTCACGGGCGTGGTGCTCGCCAATGGCGGCGTCGACGACTACATGCAGGACACCTATTACGTCGTCGCGCACTTCCACTACGTGCTGTCGCTCGGCGCAGTATTCGCGCTGTTCGCGGGCTTTTACTACTGGTTCCCGAAGATGAGCGGGAAGATGTACAACGAGTTCCTCGGCCAGCTGCATTTCTGGGTGTTCTTCGTCGGCGTGAATACCCTGTTCTTCCCCATGCACTTCCTGGGGTTGCAGGGGATGCCGCGCCGCTATCCCGACTATCCTGACGGCTATGCGGCATGGAACGCCATGGCGAGCCACGGCTATGAGATCATGACGGCCGGCATGGTGATCTTCTTCATCAATCTGATCTGGTCATTGGTCGCCGGTAAGCCGGCCCCCGCCAACCCCTGGGGCGAGGGCGCGACGACGCTGGAATGGACGCTGTCGAGCCCGCCGCCTTACCACCAGTTCGAAACACTGCCGAAGATCGACTGAACCGAAGCCTGCGACGCGCCTTCTATCCAAGGGGGGCGTCGCGGTCAGGATGCCGCAAGGCAGCGATCTGACCGCCGAATGCAGCCCATCCAGCCGATGTGCCTCGCTCCCTGCTCTCGCTGGCGTGATCGAGATCGATGCCTGCGCTGCCTGCTGGTCAGCCGCGCCGCGCCCCCCCCCGAAATGACATGGAGTTGACGCCGCAGGGATGCGGAGACTTCCCGGCCGTCATGCCTCGTTCGGCAAGTTGCAAGCGAGCTCCGCCCGACCCTCGCCCCGCAGAATAGCCACGACCTGCCGGTCCGGTTCGGCCTCTTTTCGCGATCCTGCATTCATGTGAAGGCACGGCCGGACAAGAACAGATACGATGCTTTCCGCATCGCTTTCACCTTGATCTTGGTTAAGTGCAAGACTTCTACACAAACTGTGGCGAACCGCAGATCCTCCAAAACCCTACATCCGGCATTGACGTCATTCCGACGGACGCTAGGGCGGGCGCACTAAGGAGTTCACCATGGCTAACGACACCCCCGACTTCAACGCCGTCGAGCTTGCGACCGAGCTGACGATTGCTTGGCTGGGCAATCCCAACACTCGCACCTCCGCCGAAGACGTGCCCGCTTTTCTTGGCAAGATGCACGAAACCGTCTCATCGCTGCTCGGCTCCGGCGAAGCACCCGAGCCCCAGGAGCAGCCCGCCGAGTACGTGGCCGCGGTGTCGGCGCGCAAGTCGCTGTCGTCGAAGGATCACATCATTTCGATGATCGACGGCAAGCCCTACAAGACGCTGCGCCGCCATCTCGCCACGCACGGCCTCAGCCCAGCGGAATATCGCGAGCGCTACGGCCTGAAGCCCGATTACCCGATGGTCGCCGAAAACTATTCGGAAAGCCGCCGCGCCATGGCCAAGAAGATCGGCCTGGGCCGCAAGCCCGGCCAGCGCACCACCGAAGACGAGACGGGCGACGTCTCTGCCAAGATCGCGCCCCGCCGTCGCAAGGCCGCCACGACCGAGGCGTAAGGGACTGTCCGGACCCGCGCTGCCGCGTACTTCCGGACAAAACTCGCACCAGGTCAGCCGGCGGGCATTCGCGGTAGACCCGAATGCCCGCCGAGCCCAGAAAGCCTGCTACTGGCCGAACACGCCCCGGCGGTAGAGCAGGGTGATCGCCACGCGGCGGTTACGTGGGTCCGCCGGCTTGTTCGCGATCATCGGCTCGCGATCTGCCACACCCTCGATCCGGTCGAATCGCTGCTCGGGAATGCCGCCCAACGCCAGTTGACGCCGCGTCGCCTCGGCCCGGCCCGTTGCCAGCGTCCAGTTGTTCATCGCACGCGGGTCGCCATAAGGCAGGCTGTCGGTATGGCCGCGGATCATGATGGGATTATCGGTGCCCCGGATCGCCTCCGCAATCTTGCCGATCAGTTCCGACGCCCGCGGATCGAGCACGGTGGTGCCCAGCGCGAACATCGAATAGTCGGCATCGTCGACCAGGTCGATCCGCATCCCCTGACTGGTCATGACAAAGCGGATGTGACTGGCCAGCTTGGCCAGATCGCGACTGGCCGCCATCTGCTCCATCACCTTGCGGCGCAACACGTCGAAGTTCTTGCGATCTTCCGCCCGGGCCTGGGGATTGTTGAGCGAGCCCCTTTCCCCGGTCCCCGCTTTGGGTCCGCCGCCCCCGGCGCTGTTGGGCTGCGCCAGGAACTCCATGGTGCTGGCGCCCGATTCGGTGCCGATGCCCGGCGTCTGAGTGGCGGAATGCCCTCCCATCACGCCCTGGCCGCCGATACCGAGCGACTTGGTATCCAGGATCGTCGGGGCGAAATAGTCGGCAATACCCTTGCGCTGTTTCTCCGTGGTCGCGCCGAGCAGCCATAGAAG
>CAKTFL010000303.1 GCA_934555855.1 uncultured Sphingomonas sp.
GGCTGGAGGGGATCGAAGGCAGCGCCATGGCCCGCTGAGGCGCGGGCGATGTGGTGCGCCATCCGATCGTCGGGCGGATCGTCGAAGCCTATGAAGGCGCCGATTGAGGAAGGAGGACGGGAGCGGCGTCACTCCGGACTGAACGAGACGACGTGTTGAATCCGCCGTCGTTGGTGCGGTCCGGCGCTCAGCGTACCGGCGCGAGCAACTGGTCGCGTGTGTCGATCAGGGCCGCGATGTCGCCCTCGCCCGGTCCGACGCTCGCCATCGCGCGGGCGAGTCGTTCCGCGCCCTTGTCGGTGATCGGGCCGAGCCGGCCGGCAATCTCCACCATCTCGTCCATCCGCGCCCAGCAATCGAGCACCACGTCGCAGCCCGCCGCGATTGACCCGGCCGCCTTCTCGCCCGCCGTACCCGACAGCGCCTTCATGTCGATATCATCGGTCATCAGCAGCCCGTCAAAGCCGATGCGCCTGCGGATCACCTCCTCGATCACGATGGGCGACAGCGTGGCGGGACGGTCACGGTCCCACGCCTCGAAGACAATATGGCTGGTCATGCCCATCGGCGCACTGGCGAGCGCGCGAAACGGCGCGAGGTCGCCCTCCAGTTCCCCGTCCGGCGCGATCACGGTTGGCAGCAGGTGGTGGGAATCGACCAGCGCGCGACCATGTCCGGGCATGTGCTTGACCACGCCGACCACACCCCCCGCCGCCATGCCTTCCAACGTCGCGCGACCCATCGCCGCGACCCGCAATGGCTCATGCCCATAAGCACGGCTCGTGATCGCCTCGGTCGTTTCCGGGCGGGCGATGTCGAGCAGCGGCAGGCAGTTCACGGTGATGCCAACCTCCGCCAGCATCAGCGCCAGCGCGTGCCCGTTCGCCCGCGCTGCCTCGATCGCCGACATGGGCGCGATCTCATACAAGGCATCGAAGACGGGACCGGCTGGAAAGACCGGCCATTCCGGCGGCCCCATGCGCGCCACGCTTCCCCCCTCCTGATCGATCAGGATCGGCAGGTCGGCACGCCCGGTCAGGTCGCGCAGCGAGTCGGTCAGCGCGCGCAACTGCACCCGATCCACGACATTGCGGCGGAACAGGATAAAGCCGGCCGGCGCCGATTCGGTGAAAAAGGCGCGTTCGTCTGCGGTCAGCGCTGGCCCGGACAGGCCGAAAATGACGGGTTTCATGGCGCTGTCGTAGTGCCTGATGCCCTTGCACGGAAGCGGCAGCGGCCGCTTGCGGGCGACCCCGCTCTAAGACGCCACGAAGCAGGTCTCGCCCGCGACGCGCAGCCGGCCGCAAATGTCCGCCGCCTGGTTGGCGCTGCCCGCATTCACACGTAGCCGGTACAGCGTCCGCCCGCCGGTCGCCACCGGCTGCACCGACTTACCCAACGCCGCCAGATAGCTGAACCGCTTGGAAAAGCTGGCCCAAGCCGAGTTGGCCACCGCCTCGCTGGGATAGGCACCCAGCTGCACCAGCGATCCGCCCGTGGCTGCGGCGGGTACGGAGCTGCGCTGTGCGGTCAGCGGCTTTTCCGCAACCAGCCTGCCGCCGGACGCCGGAACCTTCGCCACCGTGCTGGCGGATGCACTCGGCTGGGGCTTGGGAACCGCAACCTGACGCGTTGCCGCGACCGGCGCTTCCGGCACGGCGTTGAGGTCGATGGCGCCGGTTCCGGCCCCCTTGCCGGCGCTGGTCGCGATCGCCGCATCGCCCTCACCCTTGACCTTCAGCCCGCCGGGATCGTCAGGCCGCACCTTGTAGTCGCCCTCCTGCGCCGCGATCAGCTGACCTTCCGGTTCCTGCCGTGCGCGCTGGAGTGAGTAGATGCCGAACACGATCCCCGCGAGCACCACCAGGCCGAGCAGCACGAAGGCGACGACCCGCCCCACCGGCGGCCCCTGCGGTTCGTCGGGCTCGACCGTTTCGAGCCAGGGGAGCCGGTCCTCGTCATGGATGTCGGAAGAACGCAGATCCATTCGATCGGCCATCAATTCATCTCCGAAACCGCCTCGACCCCCATGATGCCGAGCCCGTTACGGATAATCTGCGCGATGCCGTCCGCCAAGAACAGACGCGCCTCGCTGGCGCCGCGATCGTCCTCGACCAGGAAGCGGCGCTCCGGCCGGTCGTTGCCGACATTCCACAAGGCGTGAAAGGCGGCCGCCAAGTCGTAGAGATAAAAGGCGACCCGGTGCGGCTCTCGCGCCACAGCCGCAATCTCCACGGTGCGCGGGAACTGCGCGGCGAGCTTCACCAGCGCCAGCTCCTCCGTATCAAGCCGGGACAGGTCGGGCACACCCGTGACGGTGACCCCCGCCGCAGCGGCGCGCCGGCCGACCGAGGCAATACGGGCATGGGCGTACTGCACGTAGAAGACGGGATTGTCCTTCGACGCCTCCACCACCTTGGCGAAGTCGAAGTCCATCTGCGCGTCGGCGCGCCGGGTCAGCATGGTGAAGCGGACCACATCCTTGCCCACCTCCCGCACCACATCGGCCAGCGTCACGAAATTGCCTGCGCGCTTGGACATCTTCACCGGCTCGCCACCGCGCAGCAGGCGCACCATCTGCACCAGCTTCACGTCGAACCGCGTCTTGCCGCCGGTCAGCGCCGCCACCGCCGCGACGATGCGTTTAACGGTGCCGGCATGGTCGGCGCCCCAGATGTCGATCAGCTGATCGGCATCCTGCGCCTTTTGATAGTGATAGGCGAGGTCGGCGCCGAAATAGGTCCATTGCCCGTTGGACTTCTTGATCGGCCGGTCCTGATCGTCGCCGAACGCGGTGGAGCGGAACAGCGGCAGCTCGACCGGCTCCCAATCGTCGGGCACCTCGCCCTTGGGCGCCTCCAGCACGCCGTCATAGACCAGGTCGCGCGCGCGCAGATCGGCCTCCGCCGCCGCCGGCTTGCCCGCGGCCTGCAACGCCGCCTCCGACGAGAACAGGTCGTGGTGGATACCGAGCAGCGCTAGGTCGGACCGGATCATGTCCATCATCGCCGCGACCGCGCGAGTACGGAACAGCACCAGCCATTCGCCCTCGACGGTGCCCACGAAGCGGTCGCCGAACTCCGTCGCCAGCGCCTGCCCGACCGGGACCAGATAGTCGCCAGGGTACAGCCCCTCCGGGATCGCGCCGATCTCCTCACCCAGCGCCTCGCGATAGCGCAGGTGCGCCGAGCGGGCGAGCACGTCCACCTGCCCGCCGGCATCGTTGACGTAATATTCGCGGATGACCTTGTGGCCGGCGAACTCCAACAGGCTTGCCAGCGCGTCACCGACCACCGCGCCGCGGCAATGGCCCATATGCATCGGGCCGGTCGGGTTGGCCGAGACATATTCGACGTTGACGCTCGTCCCGTCGCCCATCGACGAACGCCCGTAAGACTCCGCATCACGCGCGATCGTCGCCAGTTCGTCACGCCAGGTGTCGTCGGTCAGCGTCAGGTTGATGAAGCCCGGCCCAGCCACGCTCGCTCCCGCGACCTCGGGCAGCTTCGACAATTCCGCGACCAGCGCCTCCGCCAGCACGCGCGGGT
>CAKTFL010000304.1 GCA_934555855.1 uncultured Sphingomonas sp.
GAGCTTGGGCGCCGCCGCGCCAGGCACCAGCACCGCGCCGATGACGAGATGCGCCTGGCGGACTGCCGCAGCGATCGCCGCGCGTGACGCATAAGCCGTCTTGATCTGGCTGGAGAAGAACATGTCCAGCTCGGCGAGCCGGTCGTTGTTGATGTCGTAGATGGTGACGTCCGCGCGCATCCCGACCGCCATCTGCGCGGCGTTGATGCCCGACACGCCGCCGCCGAGAATCGCGACCTTCGCCGGAGCGACGCCGGGAACGCCGCCCAGCAGGATACCGCGGCCGCCCTGTTCCTTTTCCAGATAATGCGCGCCGACCTGCACCGACATGCGGCCGGCGACCTCGCTCATCGGCTTGAGCAGGGGCAGGCCGCCCCGCGCCTGGGTGACTGTTTCATACGCAATGCAGGTCGCGCCCGACCGCATCAGCCCTTCCGCCTGCGGCTTGTCCGCGGCAAGATGGAGGTAGGTGAAGAGCAGGTGACGCGGCTCCAGCAACGCGATTTCGGACGGCTGCGGTTCCTTCACCTTCACGATCATGTCGGCCGCGGCGAAGACGGCCGGCGCGTCGGGGAGGATGGTGGCCCCGACGCCGCGATAATCATCGTCGGAGAAGTCGATGCCGGCACCGGCGCCCGTTTCGACCACCACCTCATGCCCCGCGGCGACCAGCTCGGCGACGGATGGCGGAGTGAGGCCGACCCGGTATTCGTGATTCTTGATTTCCTTGGGGACACCGACTCGCATGGCATCTACTCTCCTCTTGTGATGACGAAGATACAGCCTATCGGGCGGGAGAAATGTGCAAACTCATCCGGTCAGTGGGCCGGTGGCGGGATGGCTGTGCGCTGGAATGCTATCAGGACGGATCGTTGGTAGACGCGTTCGATCGCAAGCTGCTGGACCAGCTGGCGACCAATTCTGACTTGACCAGCGCGGCGCTGGGCGAGACAGTGGGGCTGTCGGCCAGTGCCGCTCACCGGCGAGTGGCGCAGCTGCGCGAGCGCGGGCTGATCGCCGGCTATCGTGCCGTCCTGTCGAAGGCGGCACGCGGTCATCCCGGCGTCGTGCTGGTCAACGTTACGCTGAAGGATCAACGCGAGGAGACCATGGCCGCCTTCGAACGGGAGATCGTCACCGTGGCCGAGGTGCGCGACTGCTTCCTGATGAGCGGCGAGGCGGATTACCTGCTGCATGTCGAGATAAAGCGGGACGACAGCTTCGAGCGTATCCATCGCGAGACCCTGTCCCGCCTGCCTGGCGTGATCCGCTTGGCGAGCCACTTCGTCATCCGCGAGGTGATCCGGCGTCCCTGACCGGGACCGCCGTCCGGCGGCAACGTTGCACGGGTCGGAACCCGGCGGTAATGCCCCCGTTTCTCCTGCCGGGCGCGCTTCCTGCGTCCGGCCAGACACGATGGAACGTCGCCATGCCGGGCAGGTCGCGCCGCCAGTGACTACGCAACCTGTCAACGCCTTGCCGGCCGCGCGCGGCGACGAGCCGGCGGATCATGGACACGGCCACGGCGCCGAGCCGCTGCTGAAGCTGGCGGTGGGCGCGATCGGCATCGTGTTCGGCGATATCGGCACCAGCCCGCTCTATGCCTTCCGCGAGACCTTTGCCGGGCATCACAAGCTGACGCTCGACCCCGCCCACATCATGGGCGTCATCAGCCTGATGTTCTGGTCGATGATGATCGTGGTGACGTTGAAATACGTCATCATCATCATGCGCGCCGACAACAAGGGCGAGGGCGGCAGCCTGGCCCTGCTCGCGCTGGTGTCGGGCAAGACCAAGACACGGCGCTGGTCGGCGGGGATCATCCTGCTAGGCGTGTTCGCGACCGCGCTGTTCTATGGCGACAGCATGATCACCCCTGCCGTGTCGGTATTGTCGGCGGTGGAGGGGCTGGGCGTGGTGTCGCCCACCATGTCCTATTTCGTGCTGCCGATCGCGGTCGCCATCCTGGTATTTCTGTTCTCGATCCAGTCGGTCGGGACGGGGCGGGTGGGCCTGTTCTTCGGCCCGATCATGCTTCTCTATTTCGCCGTGCTGGCCGTGCTGGGCGTATTGAGCGTGGCGAAGACCCCGGGCGTGCTCTGGGCGCTGAGCCCGCATTACGCCATCGAGTTCTTCCTGCTCGACCCGCTGCGCGCCTTCCTGGCGCTCGGCTCCGTCGTGCTGGCGGTCACGGGGGCGGAGGCGCTGTACGCCGATATGGGGCATTTTGGGCGGCGGCCGATCGGCGTGTCCTGGCTGTTCTTCGTGCTGCCGGCGCTTATGCTGAATTACATGGGGCAGGGCGCATTGCTGTTTCGCGAAGGAACGGCAGCGCTGGAGAGCCCATTCTACATGCTGGCCCCACAAAGCCTGCAGCTGCCGCTGGTGCTTCTGGCGACCATGGCCGCGATCATCGCCAGCCAAGCGGTCATTTCCGGCGCCTTCTCGGTCACGCAGCAGGCCATCCAGCTCGGCTTCATGCCGCGGCTGCGGATCGAGCATACCAGCGCCCAGACGGCGGGGCAGATCTACATTCCGCTCGTCAACTGGGCGCTGATGGTAATGGTAATCCTGCTGGTGCTGTTCTTCCGCACCTCGTCCAATCTGACCAGCGCCTATGGCATCGCGGTCACGGGGGCGATGACCATCGATACCTGCCTGCTCGGCGTCGCGCTGACCCGGCTGTGGAAGTGGCCGACGTATGCCGCCATGCCGCTGCTCGCGCTCTTCTTCCTGGTCGACGGCGCCTACCTGTCCGCCAACCTGACCAAGATCCCCGATGGCGGCTGGTTCCCGCTGCTGATCGGCCTGGTCGTCTTCACCCTGCTGACGACCTGGTCCAAGGGGCGAAAGCTGATGATCAATCGGCTGACCGAGTCGGCGATGCCGATCAAGGTGTTCATCGACTCGGCCGCCTCGAGCGCCAGTCGCGTACCGGGCACGGCGGTGTTCATGACCTCCAGCGCCGAGGGCGTGCCCCATGCCCTGCTGCACAACCTGAAGCACAACAAGGTCTTGCATGAACGCATCGTGCTGCTGACCGTGACGATCACCGACCAGCCTTACTGGCCGGAGGTGGATAGGGCCAAGCTGCAGGGGCTTGGAGAGGGGTTCCACCGCCTGATCCTGCGCTATGGCTTTATGGACGAGATCGACGTGCCGGCCGCGCTCAAGGCGTGTGAAGCGGGTGGATCGGCGTTCAAGATGATGGACACCAGCTTCTTTCTGTCGCGGCAGACTCTGCTCGCCTCAGAGCGGCCGGGGATGATGATCTGGCGCGAGAAGCTGTTCGCCTGGATGCTGCGCAACGCCGAAAGCGCGATGGAGTTCTTCCGCCTGCCGACCAACCGCGTCGTTGAGCTGGGGAGCCAGGTGGAGATTTGAGCGAACCCGCGTCGCCTCCGGCACCGCTGATCGTCACTGCCCTGTTCGGCCGGCAGGACCAGGCGTGGTTCGATGGGCTGCGGCGGGCGCATTTCCCACCCGAGCGCAACGTGCTCGATGCGCATCTGACGATGTTCCACCATCTTCCGC
>CAKTFL010000305.1 GCA_934555855.1 uncultured Sphingomonas sp.
CGGTCCTATCTGGTGGCGGTGGCGGCGGCGAATCCCGACCGGATCACGCCGCTGAACCTCCACGGTGATGCGTACTTCGCCGCTCTCGGCGCGCAGCAGCCGGTCCTGCCCGTCTCGCCGCCGCCGCCGGTGGTCACCACCATCCCCGCCCCCGCTGTCCGCACGGCGCAATAGGGTTTTCCGGCCGAGGCCGCTGGACGCTGATCCAGGCAGGTTGCGCGGGAGCCCAGACTGGCGTCCCGCCTTAGCCCGGGCACAAGGAAAGCCGCTTCAGAGTGGATGGATCATGCTCTAGGCCGCCGTCCAGCCGCCATCCACCGTCAGGTTCGCGCCGGTGATCGATCCTGCCTCGTCCCGGCATAGGAACATGGCCAGCGCGGCCACCTCTTCCGGCGTCACGAAGCGCTTAGTCGGCTGTGCGGCGAGCAGCACGTCGTTCATCACCTGTTCGCGGCTCAGGCCGCGCGCCTTCATGGTGTCCGGGATCTGATTCTCCACCAGCGGCGTCCAGACATAGCCGGGAGAGATCAGGTTGGCCGTGATGCCGCTGCGAGCGACCTCCAGCGCCACCGTCTTGGTCAGCCCGGCCATGCCGTGCTTGGCGGCGACATAGGCCGACTTGTTGGGACTGGCGACGAGCGAATGGGCCGAGCCCGTCGAGACGATCCGTCCCCACCCCTTCGCCTTCATGTGCGGAATGGCCGCCTGCATAACGTGAAAGGCGCTGGACAGGTTAATCGCGATGATCGCGTCCCACTTGTCGGCCGGGAACTCCTCCACCGGCGCGACATGCTGAATACCGGCATTGTTGACCACGATGTCGCAGCCGCCGAGTTCGTCCGCGGCGCGCCGGATCAGGCCGGCGATCTGGTCGGGCCGGGTCATGTCGGCGGGGTCGTACAGTGCCGAAGTGCCGCTCGCGCGTTCCAGCTCCGTCCGGATCGCCTCGATCGCGTCCGCCTCGCCGAACCCGTTCAGCACCACCGCCGCGCCCTCGGCCGCCAGCGCGCGAGCACAGGCCAGCCCGATGCCGGACGTCGATCCCGTTACGACCGCAGTGCGCCCCTTCAGAAACATCGCGTCCCTCCTTTGCCCGGCCGTTCATGCGCGCCAGCGGCAGGGCTTGCAACCGGCAGCCAACCCTGAGCATTTCGCATCCGTTCCCTTTTGCGCGGAGTGCCGATGAATGCGCCTCGACGATTACGATCCCAATGACATCAACGTCGGCGACCAGCGCGGTCAGGGCGGCGGTTTCGGCTTTGGCGGTGGCGGAGGCGGCGGCGGCAACCTGATCTTCGGGCTGCTGCCCCTGATCGGCAGCCGCTTCGGGTGCGGCGGCATCGTCGTCGTGCTGCTGCTGCTCGCCGTGTTCGGCGGTTTGGGCAATCTCGGCGGGATGCTCGGCGGCGGCGGTGGCCTTCCCTCGACCAGTGCTCCCACGGTTCAAAGTGGCAATGCCGTCACCCAGGCGTGCAACGCCAACGCCGAAAGCCACGCCGCCTGCAATGCGTTTCAGTCGGCGCAGCGCACCTGGACGCAGATCTTCGCCCAGTCGGGCCAGCGCTTCACCAAGCCCAACCTCCAATTCTACAGCGGCAGCGGCCGGTCCGGCTGCGGCGCGGCGCAATCGGCGATGGGGCCGTTCTACTGCCCGACCGACCAGGGCGTCTATCTCGACACGGAGTTCTTCGGCGAGTTGCAGAACCGCTTCCGCGCATCGGGCGATTTCGCGCAGGACTATGTGATCGCCCATGAATTCGGCCACCACATCCAGAACCTGCTCGGCACCTCGGACCAGGTGTCGCGGATCCAGCGATCCTCGAGCGAGCGCGAGGGCAATGCCGCCTCGGTACGGCTGGAGCTTCAGGCGGATTGCTATGCAGGCGTCTGGGCCGCGTACAACCGCGACCGGCTCGATCCCGGCGACGTGCAGGAAGGCATGACCGCCGCCCAGGCGATCGGCGACGACACGCTCCAGCGCCAGGCCGGCGGCCGGGTCATGCCCGACAGCTTCACCCATGGCAGTTCGGCCCAGCGGATGCACTGGCTTCAGGTCGGGCTGGAGTCCGGCGATCCGGCGCGTTGCGACACGTTCAACGGCGCCATCTGACGACGGTCCGTCCCGGTCGCAATCCGGGACTCCAAGCAAGAAAAAGGCCCGGGCATCGCTGCCCGGGCCTTCTGCTTTGCCATCGTTCCCGGGCTCAGTAGGTGCCCGAGAAGCTCCGGTTCAGATTGGTACCCGAACGGTCGGTGTCCGACCGGTTCTGGTCCTCGAACGAGGTCTGGCGTTCCTCGTCACGCCAGTGATCCTTGGCCTCCTGCGCGGTCTTGCTCAGGGTGACCTTGGTATCGATGGTCTGAATCCACCGCGACGGGATCGAGTGGTGGCGGCCGCCGGCATCGGTGTCGCTCTTGGTCAGGATGATCCGGTCGCCCCGAATCTTGTCGACCGTGCCGACATGCGCCCCGTCGGAGCCGACCACGTCCATGTGCTCCTGAACCTGGCTCAGCGAGTCGCGCTGCCCCTGACGCGCGGTGCGCCACGTCGCGAATTCGGTCTTGAAGCGGTTGCGGTTCTCGTCGCGATATTCGGCATAGTCGCGGTCGAACTGCTCCACCTGGCCGCGCCGCCAGTGATGATAGTCCGCGTCGGGATGCTGGTCGCCACGCTGGCCGCCGCGCTGCTGGTCCAGCCGCTCGTCGTATTCGCGCCGACGCTCGGCCTCGTCGTCGCCGAACCAGGAACGGACCTCGTCGCCCGCACGGGCCAGGAAGCCGCGATCCTCATAGTCATAGCCCTGCGGCTGGCGACCATAGCTGCGATTGCCGTAATTGCCGCCGGGGCGGTTGTCATCGTCTTGATCGCGGTAGCGGCCTACATCCTCGAAACGGCGTCCGTCATGGCCGTAGCTGCCATGATATTCGTTGCCGCGATCCCGCTGACCCTGGCCCTGACCCGTCTGGCCATAGCCGGCCTGGCCGTGATCGCTGCGACCATAGCCGCGCTCGCGCTGGCCGTAGCGTTCGTTGCCATAATCGCGGCTGCCCCAGTCACGGTGGCGATCGTCACGATCGTTGCCGCCGCCCAGCTGACCCGATGCCTGATAGCTGCGCGCGCTCGAATAGCTATAATCGCGTCCTGAGCCGTAATCGCGGCCATAGTCGCCCGACTCGCGCCGGCCGTAATAGTCACCCTGCGGATTGTTGCTGCGGGGATAGCGTTCGTCGCCCATCTTGACCTCCTGATAGACTTCCTGCGGCGGTCCGGCCCGTCGTTCGCGGACCATTGACCTGCATCAAGAAGGCTCAGCGGCAGCGATGGTTCCTGCTTCCGACGCCTGGTCCGTGCACCTCGTCGCATCGGCGGACAACGGCGCGCGGAAATCATTGCCATGGGCTGTTGCCATGCTTCCGAACCCTCGCTAAGGGCGTCGCTCCCGGCCACGGCCGGGCAGGGCGCGGGGCCGTAGCTCAGATGGGAGAGCGCTGCAATCGCACTGCAGAGGTCAGGGGTTCGATTCCCCTCGG
>CAKTFL010000306.1 GCA_934555855.1 uncultured Sphingomonas sp.
CTGGACGAGAAGGTGGCCGCGCTGCACCTCGACAAGCTGGGCGTGCAGCTGTCCAAGCTGTCCGAGAAGCAGGCAAAATATATCGGCGTGTCGGTCGAGGGACCGTTCAAGCCGGATCATTACCGCTACTGATCCAGCAATCCGCTGATGGCCAAACGCCGCGTCGATCCCCCGTCGGCGCGGCGTTTGGCCATGTGGGGCAGTGATGTTGCACTAATGCAACAACACTGCAATATTTGCGTCAACCAGTTGCAGAAGGGAAAGGTTGGTGTCCTTTGTGGCCAGGTAACGCGGCCGCAGGGCGAGGAATAAAAATGATGATGGTTGAAAGGGTTCGCGGGAGCCGACTGCTCCTCGGTGCTTCGGGTATCGCTTTGATGTGCGCGGTGGCTGCCCCGGCGTTCGCGCAGACGGCCACGCCGCCGGACGTGTCCAATCCCGGTGCCGAAAGCACCCAGATCGGCACGCCGCAGACGGAGCAGACGGACGTGCCGGCCAACGCCGCCGACCAGGGTACCGTCGACGTCGTCGTTACCGGCTCGCGCATCTCGCGGCCGACGCTCGACTCGCCGACGCCGGTCACCACGTTGACCGCCGCCGATCTGACCCGCACGGGTGTGATTTCCGTCGGTGACGTGCTGAACGACCTGCCGTCGCTGCGGTCGACCTACAGCCAGGCGAACTCGACGCAGTTCATCGGCACCTCCGGCCTCAACCTGCTCGACCTTCGCGGTCTGGGCGTGTCGCGCACCCTCGTCCTGGTAAACGGGCGTCGCCACGTCACCGGTTCCGAGGGTGAGTTCCTGGTCGATACCAGCACCATCCCGACCGACCTGATCGACCGCGTCGATGTGGTCACGGGCGGCCAGTCGGCCGTTTACGGGTCGGACGCCATGGCCGGCGTCGTCAACTTCGTGCTGAAGCGCAATTTCGAGGGGCTTTCGCTCAACGCGCAGGGCGGCATTTCCGACAAGGGCGGACGCGGCACCTATCGCGTAACCGGCACCTATGGCGTCAACTTCGCCGAGGGCCGCGGCAACATCGCGATCAGCGGCGAGTACAATCGCGCCGAGCTCGTCACATACACGGATCGGGCGGACCTGACCGGCGCATTCGTTGGCCGCAACCAGTTCCAGCTGGTCGACAGCCCCGCCGCCGACAACACGACTCCCAATCGTACCTTCCTGCGTGGCGTTCGCAGCTTCGGCTACGACAATGGCGGCAACTTCATTGCTTATAACGGTAGCAACCTGCGCGGCTGCGGTCTGGCGACGGGGGGCGTCGCCGCTGGCTGTTTGCCGAACGGCGCCCCGCGTGTGTTCGGATTCAACACCGATGGGTCGCTGTCCGAGTACAACTACGGCCAGGACTTCCGCCCAATCGGGTCGAACAACAACCAGGGCGGTAGCGGCGCGATCCTGAACGATCGCGGGACCTTGCAGCCTTCCGCCAGCCGGTATGTGGCGAACCTGCTCGGCCATTTCGACGTGTCGGACGCGTTCAAGCCCTTTATAGAAGCCAAGTTCGTCCGCGTCGAAAGCTTCAACCAGGGCGGTCCGACCTTCGCCCAGGGCGGCCAGCAGGGACTGGTTGCGGGTGAGGATGGCGTGGGCGACCCCATTCTGGTTGGCGCCGACTCGGGCACCTATCTGGGCTCGGGCATCCCGATCTTCTTCGACAATGCCTATCTCCAGCCCGGCGCGGCCGCGACGATCCGTTCGCTGCTGCCTGCTGGTTCGACGTTCTTCCGCATGAACCGGAACAACAACGATCTCGGTACGCGTGACGAGTTCGATCGGCGTGACACCTATCGCATCGTCGGCGGGTTCGAGGGCACGTTCAACGACGACTGGAAGTACGACGTTTCGGTCAATTACGGCGAGTTGCGGACCCGCTCGCGGTTCAGCAACACCCGGATCGAATCGCGTTTCTTCAACTCGGTCGACGCGGTTCGTAACGGTGCCGGTCAGATCGTGTGCCGGATCAACCAGGTCACGGTGACCGATCCCGGCTGCGTTCCCGTCAACCTGTTCGGCAACGGCAGCCCGAGCCAGGAGGCGATCAACTATTTCACCGCCACCTCGAGCCGCAAGGGCAAGGCCACCGAGTTCGACGTCAGCGCCAACCTGGTCGGCGACAGCTCGCAGCTGTTCGAGCTGCCTGGCGGTCCGGTCCGCTTCGCACTGGGCGGCGAGTATCGGCGCGAAACCGCGTCCTATGCTTATGACGAGCTGGTCAAGAGCGGCGACACGTTCTTCAACGCCATTCCCGACTTCAATCCGCCGGCCTTTGCCGTGAAGGAAGCCTATGGCGAGTTGGAGCTGCCGCTGCTGCGCGACTTCACGCTGGCCGACGAGTTGACGGTGAGCGGTGCGGCTCGCGTCGCCGATTACAAGGGCTCGACGGGAACGGTGTGGGCCTGGAACGCTGGCGGCATTTATGCGCCGGTTCGCGACATCAAGTTCCGCGTGAACTATTCGCGGGCGGTGCGTGCGCCGACGCTGGGCGATTTGTATTCGTCGCCCTCCCAGAACTTCGACCTGCTCGACGATCCGTGCGATGCCAACTTCATCAACAACGGCAGGGCCAACCGGCCCGCGAACTGCGCCGCAGCGGGTCTTCCGGCCGGCTTCATCAACGATGTTGCTCGCGCGGGGTCGACGGAGTTTACGTCCGGCGGCAATCCCAACTTGACCGAAGAGAAGTCGCGCAGCCTGACCTATGGCGTGATCCTGCAGCCGCGCTTCCTGCCGGGCTTTACGGCGACCGTCGACTATTACGACATCAAGATCAGCCGCGTAATCAGCTCGGTCGACGCGCAGACGATCCTGGATGCCTGCTATGACGCCGCTTCGCTGGACAACCAGTTCTGTCAGCTGATCAATCCGCGCCAGGCGAACGGTTATTTCGCCCGGCCGGCGCTGCTGCAGAGCACCGTCAACTTTGCCGGGGAGCGGGCGAAGGGCATCGATTTCGACGTAGCCTATAATCGCCGCCTCGGCGCTGACACCAAGGCAGCGTTCCGCGTCGTCGGCACTTATGTCAGGACCCGGACCGATTATCCGTATCTCGACAATCCGCAGCAGCCGGACCGGATCAAGGGGGAGCTGGGCGACCCGATCTGGAACGTCAATGCGTCGGTCGATCTGACTCATAAGAATGTGACGTTGGGCTACCAGCTGCGCTATATCGGCCGGCAGTCGGTCACCGATTGGGAATCGACACACACCACCGCCGGTGTTGCCCCGCTCGACCCGTATTATGCGGACGTGCAGTATTACCCGCGGGTGTTCTATCACGCGATCCGCACTTCGTTTAACGTGAACCAGCAGTTCACCCTGTATGGCGGCATCGACAACCTGACCGACAAGAAGCCGCCTTACGGCCTGCTTGGCAATGGTGAGAACGATGCGATCTACGACAATATCGGCCGGTTCATGTATGTCGGAGCGTCCGTGAAGTTCTGATCGCGTTCCTGTGATCGATCGAGAGACCGGCCGGATAATCCGGCCGGTCTTTTTTTTGACC
>CAKTFL010000307.1 GCA_934555855.1 uncultured Sphingomonas sp.
CCCCGTGCGTGGGAGCAGGCGGTTTTCTGGATCGGCATGACCGCGCTCGCCGATGCCGGCGCGCCGCCGCGCATCCGCCAGGCGATCCTGGACATGGGCGCCGCGAACAAGTGGCAGCCCGGCGACCGCCCCTATCATGCCGACGACCATGCGATCACGCAGCCCTATCTGTGGGCGGCCGCTCATGGCGCGGGTCCTGCCGCGCTCGGCCCGACGCGCGCGACCTTCGACCGGATCGTGACCAAGCCGGCGGTGACTACCCTCGCCTTCTACGCGCCGCCGGCCGGCTATGACGCGACCGAGTGCCTGACGCGCTGGTGCTGGTGCGACGCGCTGTTCATGGCGCCGCCCGCGATGGTCGAGCTGAGCCGCCAGACCGGCGATGCCCGCTATCGCGACTTCGCCGTGAAGGAGTTCTGGGCGACGACCGACTTCCTGTTCGACCCCGCCGAGCATCTCTATTACCGCGACAGCCGCTTTTTCGAGCGTCGCGACGACCGCCAGCGCAAGCAGTTCTGGGCGCGGGGCAATGGCTGGGTGTTCGCCGGCATGGCCCGCATCATCCCCGGCCTGCCGCAGGGCAGCCCCGACCGCCGGCGCATGGAGGCGTTGTTCCGCGAAATGGCGGCGCGGCTGAAGACCCTGCAAAAGCCGGACGGCTATTGGGCGCCGTCGCTGCTCGCCCCGGAAGGGTCCCCGCCGGAAACCAGCGGCACCGGCTTCTTCACCTATGGCCTGGCCTGGGGAATCCGCGCCGGCCTGTTGCCCCGCGCCGAGTATGAGCCGGCCGTGCGGCGCGGCTGGGTGGCGCTGCAACGCGCGATCCAGCCGGATGGGCGGCTCGGCTATGTGCAGCAGGTCAGCGACCGTCCCGAAAAGGTCGAGGCGAGCGACACGCAATATTACGGCGTCGGTGCCTTCCTGCTCGCCGCGACCGGCGTCGCCGCGCTCGACCGCCCGGCCCGCTGACGGAGCGCGGCCATGTACGCCAAAACCTTCTACGCCACCCATCCCGACATGATGGAGGGTGCCTCAAACCAGGATTTGCGCGACCGACACCTCGTGTCGGGGCTGTTCCGGCCGGGCGAGATCGTGCTGACCTATTCCCATGGCGAGCGGTTCGTGATCGGCGGCGCCGTTCCCGCCGGCGAACCGCTAGCGCTGCCCCGCCAGACGGAGCCGGCGAGCGCGGCGGGGCATTCGCTGCTCGAAAGGCGCGAACTGGGCGTCGTCAATGTCGGCGCGGGCACGGGACAGGTGACCGTCGACGGCGAGGTCGTGCAGCTGGACCGATATGAGGCGCTGTATGTGCCGATGGGTTCGGGAGAGGTGACGTTCGCGGGCGAGGGCGCTCGCTTCTACCTGCTCAGCGTTCCCGCCCATGCCCGCTTTCCTCTTCGCAAGGTCACGCTGACCGATGCCGAGCCGATGGAACGCGGCAGTCCGGGCACCTCGAACGACCGGACCATTCACCAGCTGATCCTGCCGCATCGCTGCGCCAGCGCCTCGCTGTGCCTGGGCCTTACCAAGCTGAAGCCGGGATCGGTGTGGAACACGATGCCGCCCCATGTCCATGAACGCCGCAGCGAGATCTACCTGTACTTCGACCTGGAGGAGGACAATCGCGTCTTCCACTATATGGGCCGCCCCGACGAGCTGCGTCACATCGTCATGGATAACGAGGAGGCGGTGATCAGTCCGCCCTGGTCGGTGCACATGGGTGCGGGCACCAGCAACTACACCTTCATCTGGGCGATGGCCGGCGAGAACCAGGATTACAACGACATGGACGTCTGCGACATCTGTCAACTCAACTGAGCCGCGGGCGGGTCAGCCCTCGGCCGTGAGCCCCCCCCAAACCTGCCCTAAACATCGTGTAACAAGGCCCTTTCCGGCCGGAAAAGGAAGGATTGCACGCCACGGCGGGGGCGCGTAATGTCCGACAAAAGCCGGCACGCAGATTAATCGCGACCGGCATGTTTGGTGTAGTCGGGAGGATAACATGAAGGGACGCCTGCTTGCTTTCGTCGGAGCGATCGGCCTGACGGCTCTCGCGCCGCTGGCAGCCGACGCGCAGTCCGGCGGAACCGGCGCCACGCCCGCGAGCGTCACCGCCACCGTGCGGGCGGACACGCCGGGACCGACTTATGACCGGCGCATCTTCACCCAGTTCGCCGAGCATCTGGGCAACGGCATCTATGGCGGCCTGTGGGTGGGCACCAATTCCAAGATCCCCAACACGCGCGGTTTCCGCAACGACGTGGTCGGCGCGCTGAAGCGGCTGGGCGTGCCCGTGATCCGCTGGCCGGGCGGCTGCTTCGCCGACGAATATCACTGGCGCGAAGGGATCGGGCCGAAGAACAAGCGTCCGGTCAAGATCAACACGCACTGGGGCGGCGTCACCGAGCCGAACTCGGTCGGCACGCACGAGTTCATGGACCTGACCGATCAGATCGGCGCCGAGCCCTATATCGCGGGCAATGTCGGCAACGGCACGCCGCGCGAAATGGCGGAATGGGTTGAATACATGACCTCCCCCGCCGGCAGCCTGGCCGAAGAGCGCGCCCAGAACGGGCACAAGGCGCCGTGGAAGGTGCCCTATTTCGGCGTCGGCAACGAGCTGTGGGGTTGTGGCGGCAACATGCGCCCCGAATTCGCCGCCGACGAGACGCGCCGCTATGCCACCTTCATCAAGGCGCCGGCCGGCACGAAGATCCTGAAGATCGCGTCGGGCGCGAACATCGACGATTACAAGTGGACCGAGACGATGATGCGCGAGGCGGCCGGTCAGGTCGACGCGCTGTCGCTCCATTACTACACCATCCCGGGCGGCTGGCCGCCCCGCGCCTCCGCGACCCAGTTCGACGAGGCCGGCTGGGCCGAGACCCTGTCCGAAGCGTGGCGGATGGACGACCTGATCACCAAGCACAGCGCGATCATGGACAAATATGATCCGCAAAAGCGCCTGTTCCTGGCGGTGGACGAATGGGGTACCTGGTTTGCGGGCGACCCCGGCACCAACCCCGGCTTCCTGCGGCAGCAGAACACGCTGCGCGACGCGCTGGTCGCGGCGATTCACCTCAACATCTTCGCGCATCACGCCGATCGCGTCCGGATGAGCGCCATCGCGCAGATGGTGAACGTGCTCCAGGCGATGATCCTGACCGACGGCAGCAAGATGGTGCTGACGCCGACCTATCACGTCTTCGAGATGTACAAGCCGTACATGGACGCGACGGTGCTGCCGGTGGAGATCAAGTCGCCCTGGTACAACAAGGACAAGTGGGTGATGCCGGCGGTCAGCGCCTCGGCGGTGCGTGACAAGGCGGGAGCGGTCCATGTCGGGCTGGCCAATGCCGATCCCAATCGCGCCAGCACCGTTTCGGTGTCGCTGAAGGGCGTCGCCGCCACGGGCGTCAGCGGCCGCGTGCTGACCGCCGGCGCGATGAACGCGCTGAACGGCTTCGACACCCCGAACACGGTTGCGCCGGCACCGTTCACCGGCGCGCAGATCCAGGG